>CALWII010000001.1 GCA_944380695.1 uncultured Clostridia bacterium
TATTTATAAGGGTTTTTCAAAGGTTTATGATTGGAGCTAATGACGGGACTTGAACCCGTGACCTCCGCCTTACCAAGGCGGTGCACTACCGACTGTGCTACATTAGCATATGAGATTTTTATTAAAATTTTATGTTTGTTTGTAAATATCGGCTACTTTGATTGACATTACGCAACAAGCTCCTTAACTACAATTCGGCTATATAAATACCGCCCAAACCAATCATTGCCATATAAATTTTATAAATAAAAACAAAACCAATTCAATTTTTAACACAATACTTTAACCAATTAATAACATTCAAAATTGTACTTAAAAAATTATAAACTAATCATTCATTTTAGGCCACCCCCTATTGCAAATTTACAATTACGATTGCATGTTCTTCGCAAATATAATAACAAGTTTATTCTATTATGTCAAACATTTTGAACAACTATTGAAAATATTAACTAACATCTCCGCTTAATAAATCATTTATATGTATTCTAGTGAGAAATCTCACTAGAATTTGACTTTAACGGCATCTCTTCTTTTTTTTTATGACAATTCATATAAATGTTAATTACAGACATATTCGCCACTTCATTATGAATTGCTTCACAGCACAATTCTCTACACAATTTTGTCGCACCAGTAGGCCCTGTAGGTCCTGTCGGACCTGTCGCTCCTGTTGGGCCTGTCGCTCCATCACATCCGCAATCCCCTTTCTCGCCTTTTTCTCCTTTTTCTCCCGTAGCTCCTGTAACACCATCATATCCCTTTGGAATTAAAAAATCAAATATATGATGAGTCCCTGTTCCAGAATCTGTCACAGCAGCAAAAACTCCTGGTTCAGCCGTTGTAGTCGTACCAGCTTCCAAAGTTTCAGCAATCCCTGTTGCACCAGTAGCACCCGTTGCTCCTGTAGCTCCTGTTACACCCGTTGGACCTGTCGAACCAGTAGCTCCTGTTGGGCCTGTCGGACCTGTTAATCCTGTTATACCTCTTGCACCGGTTGGACCAGTCGCACCTGTTGGACCGGTAGGACCAGTTGGACCTGTAGGGCCAGTCGCACCGTCGCATCCACAGTCACCTTTCTCACCTTTTTCGCCTTTTTCACCCGTAGCTCCCGTAACACCATCAAATCCCTTTGGAATTAAAAAATCAAATATATGATGGGTGCCTGTGCCAGAATCTGTCACAGCAGCAAAAACTCCTGGTTCTGCAGTTGTAGTTGTCCCAGCCTCCAATGTTTCAGCAATCCCTGTTGCACCAGTAGCACCCGTTGCTCCTGTAGCTCCTGTTACACCCGTTGGACCTGTCGAACCAGTAGCTCCTGTTGGGCCAGTCGGACCTGTTAATCCTGTTATACCTCTTGCACCGGTAGCTCCTGTAGCACCGGTAGCTCCTGTTGGATTGGTTACACTCATAGTTGAGATTTTTTGTTGACAACAAAATTTATTTTTTTTCTTTTTTCATTTTGACATAAATTAAACATATATTTTCTGCCTGGTGATATCTCACCAAAGCATATTATGAAAAACTTATTAAATTTGACAATTAAAAATAAAAAATGCGTATGGAAAGTATGTAAATTTCCCAAATAATGATATGACAAAACCCACTTTTTTGACAAAAAAAAACGAAGACACACTCTTCGTATTTTTGGTAGCCTCAAGGGGAGTCGAACCCCTCATTCCGCCGTGAAGGGGCGGCGTCTTAGCCGATTGACCATGAGGCCGTATAGTCGATTATTATTATAATCGAAGAACAATATTCAAGTCAAGTCTTTTCGCAAAAAAAAATCATTTTTTATATAATTTATTTCCTGTGTTACGGGCGAAAGTTAAAACAAAAATATTATTTGCGAACTTTTTTAAAACCTTTGAACATTCATTGGCGGTAGCACAAGTAGTCATTACATCATCAACTAGCAAAATATTTTTGTTTAAAATGCTAGCTTTATCATTTATCTTAAAAGCACCCGCCAAATTCTTTTGTCTGTCATAAAACCCTAGCTCCTTTTGATGTTTGGTCTCTTTTACTTTTATTAAAACATCGTTTTTTACAGGTTTCCCAGATAAACGGCTTAACTCTTGAGCCAAAAGATCGGCCTGGTTAAATTTTCTCCTCTCCAAACTTTTGGCGGACAAAGGAATGGGTATTATTATATCAAAGTCAATTTCTGCTTCTTGCAATTTATTAAACATAAATTTTGCGATATGAGGCGCTAAATATCTACCATCCCCATCTTTAAATTTAAGCACAACCTTTCTTGTTAAAGTGTCATAAAATAATGGTGAGACGGCTCTATTAAAATATTTGTGGTAACTTTTACAATTCTCACAAACTTTTTCATCCCCCACCAACAGATCGCCACAAACGACGCAATTATTGTCTAAATTAAATTTTAATTTATCCAAACATTCGTTACAACAACAAAATTCTGGGTTAGGAACATCTTTGCCACAAAAAATACATTTTAGATTTGACGGGAATAAAAGTTCCATAACAAATCTAAAAAAGTTTTTAAAAATATTTTTCATAAAATTACTTACTAATTAATTTTTAAACATTAATAATTCTTGCGATTCTCTTATTTATAATCATACAAATCAAATCGACAAGCCAAATGATATTAAAGCCTAAAAACAATCTCAAAATGCCTGCGACAAGTTTCCCTTCTGAAAATCTCACACAAACTCCCAAAATCCAAGCGGTTACAGGAATAATTGCCAATATTAAGCTCACAACTCTTCCTAAACCAAAATAATCTTTACTAATTTTTGCCATACTTCCTCCTTTTTCTTATAGAATACCACATTTAATTTTTTTTCCCAAATAAAATTATGCTAACAAAAAATAAAAAGCTCCAACGAGCCTTTTATTTATTTTATTTTGTTTTGTCACTGTTTTTACTGTTAGTATAACCCAAATCTAACATTCCTCGGGAAATAATTGGAGAAATGATCAACCATAATGTAGCTATCAAAATTACAATATAAATAATTATTGAACCTACATTTCTGCCACCACACATCCAATTTACAAGGTCAAAATTAAAAATTCCAACCAAGCCCCAATTTAATCCCCCTATCAATGTTAATATATAGGCAATATAATTAGCAATAATCATTTTTCCCTCCACCTTAATATTTAGTCTGTTTAAAATATAAAAAATTATACTCAATATAAAACAACATCACTAATTTTCTATAAAACGCTGCTTTAAACCAAACTAGATTTTTGAAAAAAATAGGCCAACGCTTGATAAAGTTTTTTTTGTTTAAATTGTTTAAAAATTTTTATTTTTTACAATAATGTGCTATATTTTTTTTGTGAGGTGAAATAATGAAAACTATTCTTTTTGAGGGAAAAATCTCAAAAGTCGCAATTATAAAAATTTTGTCCTTTTTTTCAAGAAAAGCTTACCATAGCAAACTTTCCCCTGTTGTTTATAAAGAATATCAAGATCCTACGCTTCCAGCTGATAATTGGGTAAGGATAAAAAACATACAAACAGGGATTTGTGGCTCTGATATGACTTTCTACCGCTGTGCTCAAAGCACAAGTACCGCTTTTTATCCAATGCCTTGCTCGGACATCACATATTTAGGACACGAAACAGTGGGTGAAGTAATTGAAATTGGCACAAAAGTCAAAAGCTTAAAAGTTGGCGATAAGGTTTGTATGCGTAAATATATGGCTAGTTGCGAATTAAAAGGTTACTCCCCTAATAAATTTTGCAATATGTGTAAAAAAGGCAATTATTCCGACTGCGAAAATTATGGAGAACCAAGTAAAATTACAGGTCCGGTCGGCGCTGGTATGGGTGACAGTTATATAGCACCGGAAGGACAACTTCTCGAAGTAAACGACTTAACAAACGATGAAGCCGTATTAATCGAACCGTTTGCCGTTTCTCTTCACGCAGTGTTAAAACATATCCCAAAAGCTAATGACAAAGTATTGGTCATAGGTGCCGGAATGATAGGACTAAATGTCATTCAGTTCACAAAAAAACTACAACCAAATTGTAAAATTTATGTAATGGAAAATAATCCGAATAAACATTCGTTCGCAAAAAAGCTCGGAGCAGATGAAATTCTATCAGGTGACCCATATCAAGCAGTCGCAAAAGCCACCAACAGCCTTCTCTACCAAAAAGGTAAAAATCGTATGATTTTGGGAGGCTTTGATGTGATTTTTGACTGCGTTGGGAAAGGCTCATTGTTCAATGACACTTTAAGATGGTTGAAAGCACAAGGAACACTTGTTAAAGTGGGCTATCAAATGACAAAAACCTCCTTTGACGAAACTCCAATATGGTGGCAAGGATTAAATATAATCGGTGCCGATTCACACGGTCTCGAAATATTCAACGGAGAAGAAAAACAAACATTTGAAATAGTTAAAGAAATGATGACAAAAAAAGAACTGATAACCGAAGGTTTTATAACGCACAGATTTAAATTGAATGATTACAAAAAAGCCTTCAAACTTTTAATTGAAAACCCACGAGATACCATAAAAGTGATTTTAAAATGTGAATAATGGTTATATGTTTAAAAAAAAATAATAATACGGCAATATTTATTTGACAATTATTTATAATTTTGTTAAACTTGAATAAAATAATCAGGGAGGTAAAAATGAATAATTTTAAAAGACCATATATGTTGACAGGTTTAATAATAAGCTTATTAACTTATATCGGAAATCTTGTTGTAAGCGGTATGGGAATGGTGGTAACCGCAGGTTTATTAGGAGGTTTTAGTGAAGACCCCGTGTTTATGTTCACCTATATTTTGACAATGGGAATTTTCGTAATAATCGCAATTTTCTCACTATTAGGCATTATTTTTTCCGGCATTGGTATTGCAAGAAACGCATTAACTCCACAAGAATTGCAAAATAAAAAAGGATTAATAGTAACCGTTGTGGTTTTCAACTTTTTAGTTTCTATTTTGATTTTCATAAGCTTGGCATCATCATTTGACATTGTAAGTTTATTGTTCGCAATTCTTGCACTAATTGGAGCAATATTTATAATAGTAGACCTTGTTAGAAATAAAAAACAAGTTGAAAAAGAAAAACAAGCTGAACAAATTGCAAACATAGATAACAACCAATCTTCAGCAAATTAAACAAAAAAGCTTCTGCTAAAAGAAGCTTTTTTTAATAGAAATTTGCAAACCAAATGTTTGACAGAAAATAATATTTTGTGATATTCTGCAAAGAGAGGATAAAATGAAAATTTTAAATAAAACAGACAGTTTGACGCAAATAAAAAAATTGGGACTAAACACCGTGCCTGAAACAGTAATAGCTCCTAATAATACAGACAAATTGCAAGAATTCATCAAAAAATATCCTGCAAAGC
>CALWII010000002.1 GCA_944380695.1 uncultured Clostridia bacterium
AACTTATTCTATTTTCTCTAGAGCAATAATAAAACAAAAGAAAAAGAGTATATTTTAAGATAAAACTTAATTTATACTCTTTTCTTTCTCTAAAAATACCGCTAGTTTCAAAATTGCTTGACTAAAAAAATTAATTTAAAAAAAATAAAATTTTTATTTAAAAATAATAAAATTAAATTAAAATTTGAAAAAATATTAAAAATTTTAGGCTTTTTTAGTTTTATATGTTATACTATCTTGAATAATTCGTAGGGGTATATATGAGAACGATTTATAAATATTATAAAGAAAGGCTAATAGAAATAAGTGGTAGAAATAGAAGCCTTTATTCCAAAAAAATAAGCAAGAAATATTCTTTTGATATTGGGTCTATAATTTCAAACGATAAAGAACAGTTGCAAGAGCTTATTGATTTTGTTTGGAAGGGCAAAAGACGAGGTTTTACATTAATAGATAAAGATATGAAGGATAAGCTTTTTGTTAATTTTGGATTAGACAAAAAATTTAAAACTGATGCGTCCGAACAAACAGGAATGTCCGCAGAGGAAAAAAGGCTCGACAATTTAAAGAAGGAAAGACAAAAAAGAGAAGAAGCAAAAAAATTGCTTATAAGTCAAGTGTCGGCATTAAAAACTTTAAAACGAGAAATTGAAGAGTTTGCAAAAGAAACAGGTCGATATGAGATGTTCGTTGGATATCCTTTTGTCACAGGTTTTATTGGAAATGATTTGCAAATAAAAGCCCCACTTATTCTTTTCCCTGTGGTGATCAATGTTGAAAATGATTCCACTGTTTCGTTAGAAGTCAAACCTGATGAGACGGTTCAGTTAAACAAAGTGTTGCTTTTGGCCTACGCAAAGGCGAGAAAGCTTAACATTGATAATTTGATTATGGAATTTGATAATCTTGTTGATTATAAGTTAAAGAGTATTGATGATGTTATAAAATATTTAGGGACTTTCGATATTAAAATAAAATATCAACCTAATGAGCGTGGACTTGTTCAGTTTGATACAATCAGAGATGCAAGCAGAGGTGATAGTTTAAAAATAGTGAATTCTTGTGTAATAGGAAGATTTCCACTTGCGAACTCCATATACAATGATTACTCTCTATTGGACAAAAGAAAATTGTCAAGCGATGCTATTGATGAACTTTTAGAAAGTCGACCAAGTAAGAAGATTAAAAAACCTAATACACAGCTTTATACTATCAATGATTTGGATTTTGCCCAGGAAAATGCCATAACAAAACTAAACAAGTTTGGCAATATGGTTATTTACGGCCCACCTGGGACAGGGAAAAGCCAAACAATTGTCAATATTATTTCTGATGCGTTATGTAAGGATAAAAGAGTGCTGGTAGTTTCTCAAAAGAAAGCCGCTCTTGATGTAGTTTTTAATCGTTTGAGAGAACTTAATTCAACATGTATGTTCATTATTGATGCGGAAAAAAACAAGGTTGCTTTCTATGAGCGTTGCAAGCAAATGCATCAAGAGATAATGGATAGCTATAAATCTCAAGAAGATTATCAAGAAACCTTTTTAAGTATTCAAAAAAATATAGAAAACGAAACTGCAGAGTTGGAAAGAATTAGCGAGGTTTTATTCTCCAAAACTCCATTTGGACTTACATTGCAAGAACTATATTCCAATTCTGCGAAAATAGGCAAAAACAGCGCTGATTATGATATTTACAAAAAATTAATTAAAAACAAAGACCTTATGAAATTAGGGTTTAACGATTTTTATCAGGCGATAAGGATAATAGTCGAGAAAAACAAATGTGAGCTTTACTATAAATATATGTATTTAAAAAAGGCAAATCCACTTATCGACCATATTAAAAGCAACCTAGAAATTCATATTGTAAACCAAATAAAAACTTTTTTAACTAATCTTTTAAATAAGAATATAGTGCCGTTTGACAGTGCCAAATATTCCCATTCTCGTCAATTAATGGCTTATTTATTAGAAAACAATTTGCCCGATAATACAGATATAAAACCTTTGGTGCAGATGGTTAGCAAAGTATGTTATCCAAAACTACATCAAAATCTCAACATTTCAAAAATACTTTTCCCGCTGTATCCATACTTCAAATCGAAAACTGTGAAAGTAGAAAAAGAACTTGAAGATAATTTTACAAAAGCTATGGTTGACATAAGAAATTATGTCGGAAATTATAAATTGCTTGAAAAGGTGCTTGACAGAAAAGGTTATGTGATGACCGTTGATAATATTTTAAATGGTAATCACGCTTTTTTGAGGTTATTGTTAAATGCGCTTAATGATTATATTGTTATAAGAGATGTTATTGTAGCGTTAAAAGGAGCAACGGAGGAAGAAAAAACTATACTTGAGTTTGCTTATGATAACAGCAAGTCATTAAAAAGTTTTAAAGAAATTGTTGAAAAATTGCTTGAAATTCGTATTTATCACGAAGCAATCACTTATGAGGAAAAATATAAGCAAGACTTATCAAAGATTATTGACTTTGAAAATATACGCAATAGAATTCTTTCGTTGAAAAACGAAGAAAAAGCCATTGCAACTATGATATGCTTGGATAAATTTAAAGAAGAATATCAAAATTATTATTATTCGAACCCAGAAAATAAAAACTATTTATATCAAATTACAAAGCAACAGGCATTGTTGCCTATAAGAAAGATGATGGATACCTATGGCGAATTTTTGCTAAAGCTGTTCCCGTGTTGGTTACTTTCGCCAGAAAGTGTATCGAATATATTTCCTCTTGAAAAAAATCTTTTTGATATAGTGCTTTTTGATGAAGCATCGCAAGTGTTTATCGAAAACACTCTGCCTTCTATTTATAGAGGGAAGTTTATCGTAGTTGCAGGTGACAACAAACAGCTTCGCCCTACATCGACTTTTATGAAGAGATATATGGGCAACGATTCGGAAGATGATTTGGACCTTTCCACGCAAGCAGCTTTAGAAGTGGAAAGTTTGCTTGATTTGGCGACATCTCGATATCATAGCACTAATTTGACTTATCATTACCGAAGCAGAAATGAAGAACTTATAAATTTTTCAAATTATGCTTTTTATGATGGGAAGTTGCAGATAGCACCGAACACATCGAAAAATATTGGAAAGAAGCCTATAGAAAGAATAAAAGTTAACGGTTCGTGGATTGCGAGAAAAAATTGTGAAGAGGCCAATGCGGTGGTTTCTCTACTGAAAAAACTTATTAAAAACAAGAGAAACAAACTTTCAATAGGAATTATTACATTTAATACTGAACAAGAAATAGCTATAGAAGATGCCATAGATAAAGAATGTCAGAAAGATTCCGCTTTCCGAGATGCTTACATTCGTGAACAAAATCGTGTTCAGAAAGGCGAAGATGAAAGCATATTTATCAAAAATCTTGAAAATGTTCAAGGCGACGAGCGTGACATTATTATATTTAGCACAGGTTATGCTCGCAATGAGTTTGGTCGAGTTGTAGCACATTTTGGGCCGTTGTCAGTAGAAGGCGGGGAAAATAGGCTTAATGTTGCTATAACCAGAGCAAAAGAAAAAATTTATGTTATAACGAGTATTGAACCCGAAGAATTGCAGGTCGAAGGGACAAAAAATGCCGGCCCAAAAATATTTAAAAAATATTTGCAGTATGTAAGGGCTGTGTCTAGTGGGAAGAAAAAAGAAATATCTTATATTCTTGATTCATTTAAGCCGGTGATAGAAAATAAAAAAGATTTCAAGCTTAACCAATTTGAAGGCGAAATAAAGACGGAGTTGGAAAAGCTGGGATATGATGTGGAAACCAATCTAGGAAATACAAACTATAAACTTTCGTTAGCCGTGTACGACAAAAAGTTAGACAAATATCTTTTAGGTATTGAGTGCGATTATGCAGCGTATGAGAGTAGTGATTCCGTTTTAGAAAGAGATGTTTATAGAAATAAATTTTTACAGTCGAGAGGTTGGAAGATTTTGCGAGTTTGGAGTAGGGATTGGTGGCTAAACAAAAATAAGGTTATTTCAAATATTGTAAAACAAATCGAAGTGAATAGAAAAAAAATTAAAGAAAATTAAATTTATTGTGTAGATTATGTATTTTAACTTTGTTTTTAATTATAAAAATATTTTAAAAAATTATTAAAAATTTACAATTAAAATAAATACAAACTTTAATAATTAAATTAAATGATAGATTGCAATTATTTTAACAATTAAAAAAACTTGAATTTTATTAAAACATAAAAATAATTTAATGCAAATTTTTTCAAAAAAACACTATTTTTAATAGTGTTTTTTTATAAAGATGAGGTATTTTGAATTTTTGTTGATTTATTTTTTGGGGTTATCGAATAAACCGTTTTTACATCTACAATTTCGTCTAATTTTTTTTCATATAGAAAATTAATAAAATCATCGATGTTCATTTCTCTTATTTTGGATTGATATGAAATGAAATCATTTTGATCGTAATCTGCTCCATAGCTTGATTTTGATTTTTCTATACCTTTTTTTGTTTTGTTTAAATAAATGTTCCAAAAAGGTAAAAGTTTAATATGCATATTCTTTAATCTGTCGTGACAATGGTAGCCATATTCAGAATTATTTAAAAACATAGCTAATTCAATGTCGGAAATGTTCTCTATTATGGCGTGAGTCAAATCATCGCTTTTAAAATACGAGTGTAATGATTCGTGAACAAGATAAACCAGGTCATAATTTTCATCAGTTAAACCATCTTTATGTCCCCATATAAATTGATTGTTGCCAATGTTCATACCACAACATAAAGCCGGGGCAACAATGATAGCAGTTGTTTCTAATGTAAAAGCTTTTTTGAACATTTGTTCTAAAAACAAATTTATTTCATCTTTGTGTTTTTCCCAGCAAGTCTTTATTCTTTCTAAATTTTTTTCTGCCTCATCACAAAAATCTTTAAAAAAAGTTTGATTTTGTAGTTCCAGAATTATGTTGTTATCAACTTCATTGATGTTAAAATCATTTTGTAAGAGAATATACGACTTTCTATACTTGTTCCACAAATAATTGGCAAAATCAGTTGGCATATTATTCGTTGAAATCATTAATCTTGCCATTAAATTATGATTCGTTCGAAATTTTATGTTCAGCATAGTACCTCGCAAAAAAAAATTTAAAATTTTAGCTATAAATTGGCGGAGACGGTGGGATTCGAACCCACGTGCCGGAGTTATCCGACAACTTGATTTCGAGTCAAGCTCGTTGCGACCTCTTCGATACGTCTCCAAACGGAATAATTTTATCACATATTTATCTCTTATGCAAGCAAAATTTTTACTCTTGAAATTTTATCTCTATTCACGACGCATTTATACACAAGTAATTTATTCTATAATTGGGAGTTAAAAAAAACGACCGGCTGGTCGTTTTTATATTTTTTATTTACTAGAGATTGAATAAAATTAACATACCAAGAACAATCTACTTAACAACAAATATGCATTTATGTTTTTTTGTTTGGATCGTTAACAATATTTGTAACCTCGTCAGATTCTGTGAACTTTAAAGCACTTAAGATTTCTGGTAATAATAGGTTGAAGAAAAGCACCAATGCGATTGTAACGGCAACTGCTATTACTGTTGTAATAATACGCTTTTTTGCCTCGTCACGCTTTGATTGATCTTCGGCTCTTGCGAGGTTGATTCCCAAAATTACAGCGTAAATAGCACCTGCGGCACTTGCAACTGCCATAATTGC
>CALWII010000003.1 GCA_944380695.1 uncultured Clostridia bacterium
GGTTGAACTCTCAATCCTAGAGGCTTCGCTGTCATTAACATACTCCTGTTTAGCTTCATCTACAATTAAAATGGTTGAAGGTACCTTATCTTCTGCTTGCCATTTTGGTTTTTCAGTACATATAAAAATCGCTATGCAGACAATAGCCAAAGCTGGCACACAAAATTTCAAAATAGGATGTTTAATTTTTTTTCTAATACCTGTGCCTGTTTTCTTTGAATCTTTGGTTATTACAGTAATGTCTTTTTTGTCGCGTGCCATAAGACCTCCTCATTTGAGACCATTGTAACATAAACTTACAAATTTGTCAATATACAATTTAAAATAACGATTAAGCCAATTAACAAGAAAAGCAATAACTATCAGAAAGCATTTCTAATATGATTGATTTCTTCTGGAAGTACTTCTATTACATCAAATCGAACAGGAACATTTTTAATTTTATTCAAAATCATATAAGCTTGTGCTGTTTTTTTGATATGATTTTGTTTAAATTTGTTTACAGCTTCGCCAGGTCTACCAAAATCCAAACTTGAACGAGTTTTGACTTCTATGAAAACATAGCAGTCGTTATCCAATGCGATTATATCAATTTCACCACAAAAATTTGAATAATTAAGTTCTAAAATCTTAAATCTTTGAGATTTGATATATTTTTTTGCTATTTCCTCGCCATTTAGCCCCTTAACTTTGTTATAGTTTTTCATCTAGGTCCTCAATTAATAATTGCCCCAACTTTCCAGTCCTAAAATCGTTAAAAAGAGCTCTCGCAGCACGCTCTTCGTCAAAACCACCGCCTTGCGACAAAAACGCTCGAACTCGTGCGATTTCCTCCAAAGTTGATGCGCCCTTATAGTGTCGCGAAATAATTCCTGGATAAATTTTTTCAATTCGTTCTAAAAGTTGATTCGCAAGTTCAATGTCAAAAACGACTTCATCTTTTATACTTCCAATGAAAGCCAAAGTCTTTGCAATTTCTTGGTTTTCTAGATTAGGATAAAGAGTCCCTGGCGTATCACAAATTTCAATATTCGAACCGATGGAAAACCATTGTTGACTTTTTGTAACACCGGGTTTATTACCAGTAACTGCCTTCGCTTTTTTACACAAATTGTTAACCAATGTTGATTTCCCACAATTAGGTATTCCGACGACTATTGCCCTTAAAGTTGGTTTAATTCCTTTTTCTTCGTGTTTTTTTATTTTGTTTTTGCAAAGTAAACGAATTTTTGAATTAATAATACTACCTGCTCCACTTTCTGTTGAGTTGAGATAAATAAAATCACTCCGTTCAGATTTTAAAATTGGAACAAACTTTTCGAGCTTTTCAATATCAGAAAGGTCAACTTTATTTAAAACAAAAAGAATAGGCCTCGATTCAGCCAACTTATCAATTTCGGGGTTTATACTGCTTTTAGGGGCACGCGCATCTAAAACATATATTACAACATCAACTTTTTCTATTTCTTTCTTTAATTCGTCAAGAGCCTTTTTCATATGCCCAGGGAACCAATTAATTTTCATCATTTTCATCTCCTTTTAAGAGATCCGGTCGATTTCTTATCGTTTTTTGTTTAGAAGCTTGTTCTCTCCATTTATAAATTTCAGCGTGATTTCCACTTAAAAGAACATTTGGAACCGCCAAACCATTAAACACTTGTGGCCTTGTATATTGTGGATATTCCAAAAGTCCATTAGTAAAACTCTCTTCGCTTAAGCTTTCTTGTTTTAAAACGCCTGGCACAAATCGAAGCAAGCTGTCAACAATGACCATAGTTGGTATTTCTCCACCTGTTAATACATAGTCACCTATTGTCAATTCCTCTGCATTAAATAATTGAATCAATCGTTCATCAATTCCTTCATAATGGCCACAGATAAAAATCAAATGTTGTTCAGAAGCGAGTTCACGAGCCTTTTCACTATTATAAATTTTTCCTGCTGGAGTTGGGAAAATAACTTTAGATTTTTCAGTTAAAACGCTTTTTACTGCATCGTAAACGGGTTGAACACTCATCAACATACCAGCGCCACCACCAAATGGTGCGTCATCACACTTTTTATGTTTGTCATTTGAAAAATCACGAATGTTTATAAAATTAATTTCAATCGTTCCAGCCTTTTGTGCACGAGAAATGATACTTTCCCTAAAAGGAGCAAAACTTTCAGGAAAAAGAGTAAGAATATCTATTTTCAAATTTTATTTTCCTCAAATTTTTGTTTATCGACAACAAGTTTTTGATTTTGCGTTTTAAAAATTTCCTCAAGATAAGGCACTTGATATATATGCCCATTTTGTTCAATGGAAAGAATAGGTGCGCTCCCATATTCTTCAAAATCCAAAATTTGTCCAACAAAATTTCCATCGTAGTCATAAAGAAGCATACCAATCAAATCGTCAGCTAAAAAATCTTCAGTAGAAAATTTTTCTATAAAATCTTTTGGTAAATAAATTTCGCAATTTCTAAAAAGCTCGGCGTGATTTCTGTCATCAACGCCGAACAATTTTAAGTACAAATCCCCTCGCCTAATTTTAGCGTAGTCAACCTTACACACCTCATCACCTATAATGACTTCAGAGGTGTTTTCAATTGCGGGAAAAACATTAGTATAGAGCTGACATTTAAGTTCGCCCTTTATACCCTGCGGTTTTGAAACCTTGGCAACCATCAATTTTTTCATTGGTCGCCAAATTTAACAAAAACTTTTTTTCTGTCTTTGCTTATAAGTGATTTTGCAATAGTACGAATTGAACTAGCGATTTTTCCGTTTTTGCCTATAACTCTGCCCATATCTTGTTCAGCGACTTTAACCCGAACAATAGTTTCGTCATCATTTTCTTCGATATCAACCTTAACGGCATCTTTATCTTCGACAAGACAAGAAACGATATATTTTATAGCGTCTATCATAACGACTCCTTACTTTTTCTCTTCAATAATGCCTGCTTTTTTTAATAAACTTTTTGCTGTTTCAGTAGGCAAAGCACCATTTTTAATCCATTTGGAAGCTTTATCAGCATCGATTTTAATTTCAGCTGGATTCTTTAAAGGATTGTAAGTTCCGATAACTTCGATAAATCTTCCATCTCTAGGGCTTTTTGAATCAGCAACAACGACTCTATAAAAAGGAGCTTTTTTATCTCCGAGTCTTGTAAGTCTAATTTTAACTGCCATATTTTCCTCCTGTTTAAAATATTTATATAAAATTGCATAATGCAATATTATATCAACGAAATTTGGATAAAGATAATTGAACATTACATATTAAAATCTAAATCCTTTTTTGTTTTTGAGCATTTTCATCATTTCTTTCGATTGCTCAAACTGTCTTAACAATGCGTTGACTTGTTGTATTGTTGTGCCACTTCCTTTGGCGATTCTTTGGCGTCGTGAAGCTTTAATTATTTCGGGATTTCTACGCTCGTAAGGAGTCATAGATTGAATTATACATTTGTTAACTGCGATTTCTTTTTCATCTATTTGCACATTTTTTAGTTTACTGCCTATTCCTGGAATCATTTGCAAAATGTCTTGAAGTGAGCCCATCTTTTTCATATTTTCGACTTGAACTAGATAGTCCTCAAAAGTGAAAGAATTTTCTCTAAATTTTTTTTCTAGCTTTTTTGCCTCTTCTTCGCTAACAGCCTCTTGAGCTTTTTCGATTAATGACAACACATCTCCCATTCCAAGAATTCGACTTGCAATTCTGTCTGGGTAAAAAGGTTCAATATCGCCAATTTTTTCACCTACGCCTGTAAATTTAATAGGTTTGCCCGTTATTGCTTTAACTGAAAGTGCGGCCCCTCCACGAGTGTCGCCATCTAATTTTGTGAGAACAAAACCCGAAACATCTAGATCGTTATTAAAACTTTCAGCAACTGTGACAGCATCTTGTCCCGTCATCGCATCAATAACAAGCAAAATCTCTGTTGGGTTGACTTCTTTCTTAATATTTTTAAGCTCATCCATTAACTCTTCATTAATGTGAAGACGACCTGCCGTGTCCAAAATCACTACATCAAAACCTTGCTTCTTTGCGAACTCAAGAGCTTGTTTCGCAGTTTTAACAGGATTTTGTGTTCCTTTTTCAAAAACATCAACATTCGCCTGTTTACCAACAACTTGCAGTTGACTAATCGCAGCAGGTCGGTAAATATCACAAGCAACTAATAAAGGTTTTTTTCCGCTTTTCTTTAAATGCGCCCCTAATTTTGCACACATAGTTGTCTTGCCCGCACCTTGCAAACCACACATCATAATAACAGTTGGAGGCGCTGGACTGATTACAAGCTTTTGGTGATTTGAACTCATAAGTTCGGTAAGCTCGTCTCGAACAATTTTAATCACCTGCTGGGCAGGAGTTAAACTTTTTAGAACTTCGTCACCGACAGCTTTCTCTGAAACCTTTTTCACAAAATCCTTTGCAACAATATAATTGACATCTGCTTCCAAAAGCGCAATCCTTACTTCCCGCATAGCTTCTTTAATTTCAAGTTCAGTAAGTCTACCTCGTTTTGTCAACTTGGAAAATATGTGATTAAATTTTTCAGATAGAGATGAAAAAAGTGCCATTATTTTCTCCCGTTAAGTTTTTTTAAGAAGCCAAGTTTAGTTTCATAGTTTAACAGTTTACTTTCTGCTTTAGCCACAGCATCTTTTATTGCCTGTCTCGAAACATTATGATTTTCTGCTATTTCTGAAATGGTCAAATCTTTCATCAAATAATCAGCCATAACGCTCTGTTGCAAATTTGAAAGTAGTGGCGCATAAAGGTCAAAAAGCTCAATTAAAATCAAATTTTTTTCTAAACTCAACTTTCACCTCGTAAAGCAAATTTGCTTTACAAATAAGAGTATATCATTAAAGTTGCATCCTGTCAACTATTTTCAGTCAATTATTTAAAAGTTTTAATCAGTCAATTATTTAAAAGTTTTAAGATGATTGAATTAGACACATCGTAATAGCGAGGGTTTAATTTAACAAAAGTGCCATCAAGATAAATTATGTTTTCTTTTAGGAGCAAATTATATTCTTTACTTTTTTGTAAATCAAACGACAAATCCTGCAAATTAAAGCCACGGCAACACCTTAATCCCAGCATAATAATTTCCTCATCTCTTTGTTCCAAAGATAAAACTTCCTCATCGACATTATGAGCAAAATATTGTTCAAAACTATCGGCATTCGCCCAGCGGGTGTTTTTGCCATCAAAACTATGTGCGCCCAGTCCAAAGCCTATATAAGCTTGTCCTGTCCAATAAGAAAAATTATGAACACTTTGGAAATTTTTATATGCAAAATTTGAGATTTCATAGTGGTAAAGATTTTTTTTAGTTAAAAATTTGACCAATTTATTATATTTTTTAACGACCTGTTCATCAGATGGCAATTTAAGTAAATTTTTATTGACCATTTGTTTAAGAGGCGTTCCATTTTCCAATTGCAACATATAAGCAGATATATGTTTGACACCTGCGTGCAACATTTTTTTGGCATCTGCAACGACATCGCCTTTTGGTAACCCCAACAAAAAATCCACCGAAATATTATTGAAACCAGCTAATTTTGAATTTTTTATCGCCGAAAACACTTGTTTTTTCGAATGCCTTCTGCCTAATAATTTAAGCATTTTTTTGTTCAAAGACTGTACGCCGAAGCTTAATCTATTAAAGCCTAATTGAAAATATTTTTTCAGTTTGTCAAAGTCGACAGAACAAGGGTTACACTCAATTGTTATTTCTGCTTGGTCTAAAACATTAAAATATTGTTTTATTGTTTGCATAACTGTTGCAATATAATCTACATCAACACAGGATGGAGTTCCTCCGCCAAAATAAATGCTTGCGACATCTCTATCGTTAAACTTACAATTTTTAATTTCATTGCTTAAAAACTTAAAATATTTCTTTTTTATGTTATCACAGGCGACATAAGATGGGAAAGCACAGTATGAACATTTACTTTCACAAAATGGAATATGCACATAAACAGCGATCATTTGTCTTCGTCCAATTTTAAAATAGATAAAAAGGCTTCTGATGGAATTTCAACAGAACCAATCTGTCTCATTCTTTTTTTACCCTCTTTTTGCTTTTCCAACAATTTTCGTTTTCGTGTTACATCTCCACCGTAACATTTAGCCAACACATCTTTTCTCAAAGCACTTATAGTCTCTCTTGCGATGATTTTATTGCCAATAGCTGCTTGAATAGGCACCTCAAAAAGCTGTCGAGGAATTATTTTTTTAAGTTTTTCAACAATAGCTCTGCCCCTAATATAAGCGAAGCTTTCGTGCACAATCAATGACAGTGCGTCACACTTCTCTCCCTTTAAAAGAATGTCTAATTTAACAAGTTTTGACGGCATCAACCCATCGATTTGATAATCAAAACTTGCGAAGCCCTTGGTCGAGGATTTTAGTTTGTCAAAGAAATCATAAATGATTTCTCCCAGTGGAAGTCGATAATCAATTCTCACTCTGCTTTTGTCGAGGTAAACTAAATTTTTGTAAATTCCTCTTTTTTGCTGACACAAATCCATAATGGCACCGACATATTCTGGTGGTGTAAAAATATTAGCAGAAACCATCGGCTCTAAAATCTTTTCGATTTCAACCGAGTTAGGTAAATTCGACGGGTTTGATATTTCCAACTGCTCTCCGTTTGTTTTTATAACGGTATAGGAAACACTTGGTGCTGTAGTGATGATATCTAAATTAAACTCTCTTTCAATTCTTTCAGTAATAATTTCCAGATGAAGCAAACCCAAAAAACCACATCTAAAACCAAACCCCAATGCTGTCGAACTTTCAGGTGTAAATTGCAAACTAGCATCGTTTAATTTTAGTTTTAACAATGCCTCTTTTAAATCGTTATATTTAGAACCATCGACAGAAAAAACTCCGCAATAAACAACCGGTTGAACTATTTTGTAGCCAGGAAGAGGCTCTAATGTAGGAAAATTCTGTTTAGTGACAGTATCGCCAACTCTGACATCAGACAGACTTTTTATAGAAGCAGAAATATATCCAACTTCACCAGCAGACAATGTTTCTGTTTCCTGCATTTTAGGATTAAAAACACCAACCTCGGTGACCTCGTAGGTTTTGTCAGCTTGCATAAACAGAATTTTATCCCCGACTTTAACACTGCCGTCAAAAATCCTGACTAAACAAATGGCGCCTTTAAAATTATCATAAAAGCTGTCAAAAACCAAAGCTTTTAGCGGTTTGTTTTCATCACCATTTGGCGCAGGAAATTTTTCGACTATCATTTTTAAAACCGTATCAATATTTGTTCCTTCTTTGGCGGAAATACAAGGTGCATCTTGTGCATCAATTCCAATAACATCTTCTATTTCTGCTTTACATTTTTCGATTTGTGCTGATGGCAAATCGATTTTGTTAATAACAGGCAAAATTTCAAGATTTGCATCAATCGCCATATATGCATTTGCGAGAGTCTGTGCTTCAACACCTTGCGTTGCATCAACAATTAATATAGCCCCTTCACAGGCCATAAGTGACCTGGAAACTTCATAAGTGAAATCCACGTGCCCAGGTGTGTCGATTAAATTCAATACAAAATCCTCTCCACAATAATTATAGGTCATTCTTGTCGGAGTCAATTTAATAGTTATCCCTTTTTCACGCTCTAAATCCATACTATCAAGCAGTTGGTCTTGCATATCTCTTTTGGCTACGGAACCTGTTTTTTCCATAAGCCTGTCAGCAAGCGTACTTTTACCGTGATCAATATGAGCAACAATGCAAAAATTTCTAATATTTTTCTTCATTTTTATAGTATAACAAAATTTTAAAAAAAATAAAATAATTTTAGACAAAAACACTTTGAAAATATAATAAAAAAATCTATAATAGTATTGATTTTAAATTTAAGTTTTATCAAACAAATAAGATATTAGGAGTTGCAAATGCAAGATCTTTTTAAAACTTGGTTGGTTGAAACGCCAATTGCTCACAGAGGATTTCATAACAGTATATTCCCTGAAAATTCTTTGGGCGCATTCAAAAATGCTATAAACCACGGCTATGCGATAGAGCTTGATGTCCAAATGCTTTCCGATGAAACTGTCGTAGTTTTTCACGACGAATCTTTATCAAGAATGACCGGGAATGATGGATATTTGAAATTTTTAACAAAAGAAGATTTGCCTATGTTAAAGCTCAAAAACAGCAAGGAAAATATTCCAACACTAAACGAAGTTTTAAAAACAATAAATGGCAAAACTCCAATCATAATTGAAATAAAAAACAATTCGAAAGTAGGAAAGCTTGAACAAAAAGTTATTGACGAGCTTTCGAATTATAATGGAGAAATCGCAGTCGCATCATTTAATCCTACTTCCCTCGCATACTTTAAACAACACGCTCCCCATATTTTAAGAGGGCAACTTGCAGGTTACCTAAAAAATTTAAGACTTAAATTTTTCACAAGATGGGGAATGAAAAGAATGGTTCTTGCAAAAAAAGTAGCTGGCGCTGATTTTATTATGTATGAGGCCAAAACCCTTCCGAACAGATTTGTGAGAAAATTTAAAAAGTTGCCACTTCTTGCTTGGACAGTAAAAAGCCAAGAGGAATACCTTCGTGTTGTAAAATATTGTGACAATGTTATTTTTGAAGGCTTTGAGCCAAAAATATAAGAACTTTTTTGTTAACTCGTTTTAAAATTAGTGGCATTTTGAAGAAAAAAAGGGTGTATATTAAGTTATAATAAAAATGATATCTAGTTTAAAAAAATATAAGCGATACTTATTTTTTGTTAGCTGCAAAACAGTTTAATTCGGATTACCTTTTTAAAACTAAAATAAAAAAAGAACTTTACAATCTTGGTAAAGTCCCTTTTTTATTCCGCTAATCTCAAAATAACCTTACTTTAACAGAGTTTTTTTATTTAGTTATAAAAGTCAAGAAGGTATTGCCGTAGCGTTTTTTATCAATTACATTATAAATTTCCGAGTTGATATTTTCGTCTTTATCGTGCTCGCAAACAATAATCCCATTAGCAGATAAAAGGTCCTTTTCAAAAATAACTTTAAGAGCGGGCTCGTACAATTTGGATGCATAAGGCGGATCAATCAAAATCAAATCGAACTTTTCAGTTTGTTTTTGTAAAAATTTTATAGCATCAATTTTTAGAACTTCTGCTTCTAATTTTAAATTTCGTAAATTTGTTTTTGTCAACATAATGCTTTTATAATTTTTATCAACGAACACAACTTTTTTTGCTCCACGAGATAGCGCCTCAATACCAAGAGCGCCTGTACCACAAAAAAGATCTAAAACAATTTTATCCGGTATGAAAAATTGCAATTTTGTAAAAAGCGCCTGCTTTACTTTATCCGTGGTAGGACGAACAAAACTCAATTTATTTTTTTCTAGTTTTCCGCCCCTTCTTGAACCAGTTGTAACCCGCATTATAAAACTCCCCAATTAAAATCGCTATAATTATAGCACAAAATTTTATTAAAAAGATACAAATAAATGAAATCATCATATAAGAACTTACAAAAATTTGTTAAATTGACAGCCTAAAAAATCTTTTCATTTTTTTAAATAAAGTTTTTTATTAAAAAATTATTATACATTGGCAAATATAATTTTAAAATTTTTGTCGAAAAATGTATAATAAAAAACAGAACAACCAACTTTAACAACCGATTTTGCAACGAATTATTGTTGTTCTTTAAAAGTTATAGAACAGATTAATAAGAAAAAGGGGTGTTAAATGAGAAAAGATTATCCAAGATTTACGCTTAGAATATCAAATGAAATGTTGCAAAAGATTGGTTGCATTGCGTCTAATAACGGAAGAACTAAAAATAAAGAAATAGAATTTTTACTCAAACGACATATTGCAGAATACGAGCGATTGTATGGCCCTATTATAAAAAAAGACTTATAAATAGCTATTATAAAAAAATATTTATAATGAGAAAACAATTGACAAAATAGAAGATAATGTAGTATAATTCTGTCCGGTAGAGAAATGATAAATAAATCATTTTTATTTCGGTAGCATTTGTTATTAATAATATTTGAACAACTTGCGCAACAACACAACTCCAAACTGCACATCCCGAAATGAATACAAACTACAAATTTGGACCAGTAGCTCAGTTGGTAGAGCAATTGACTCTTAATCAATGGGTCCAGGGTTCGAGTCCCTGCTGGTCCACCAAAAAAAGCCCATTC
>CALWII010000004.1 GCA_944380695.1 uncultured Clostridia bacterium
TTGAAAAGACAAAAAAATATGTTCTTGAACCAAATGTTATTGATAGTATTGCCGAAGTTGTTGTGAATAGATTTAATAGTGAATTATCTAACAATGCAGTTTTAACAAAACTGCAAGAAGAATTAAAAGAAAAGAATAAAGCAATAGACTCTATTCTAAATGCAATGGAAAAAGGAATAATAACAAATTCAACACAAGAACGACTTATGAAACTTGAAAATGAAAAAGCAATACTTGAAGATAAAGTTGAGCATGAACAAAATCATCAAATAAAACCACTAGAAAAAGAACAAATTGTAAATTTCATGAAAATATATGCAAGAAAACAATTTGATAACAAAACAGATAAAAACGAGTTTTTTAATAATTTTATTTTAAAAGTATTGCTTTATGATGACAAAATTACAATAGTTTACAATACAAGTTTAAATCCTGCCGAAGAAATATATAACCGTCCAAATGATAATGATGATAACAATGGAAATAGTGATAATGGGACGACAATTTATAAGAAAGAAATTGAGATTTCAGACAATGAGAATAAAAAATTGCCGTTTGAGTTCAAACGACAATTGTTTGGCGGGAAGAGAGGGATTCGAACCCTCGCGCCAGTTGCCCGACCTACAGCCTTAGCAGGGCCGCCTCTTCGACCACTTGAGTATCTCCCCATATTTTTGCCATTCTTTGCTTCGATAAAAGTTAATTTCGGTTAATCTTTTATCATAACCGTCATTTTATCATACAAACCTTCCTTTGTCAAATGTTTTGTTTAAATTATTCGTTTTTATAATATTCCTCGTTTTGCGCAAAACATTATTAACTTTCAATTTTATGAGGTTTGTAATGTATAGTTTTCTTAAATTAATTAATTATAATTCAAAACAAAAAAATAATTTAAATTTTGACATTTCTGGGAATCCTTGCGTAGAAATTGAAATACAAAACAGCAATGAAATAATAGCTCCGTTTCTTATCAACGGAAAACCTACGATAAATGTTGAATTCGCAAATTTGTTAGACAATCTGTCAAGGTCTGTAAAACCAGGCAAAAAACTGCACTGTAATATAAAATGCCAGGGTTTGAGCGATGACAAAAAGTTTGATACGGCAGTAGCAATAAAAAACTTTTTTCATAATAGACTGATAGATATAACAAGAAAAATAAAATCAAATTTTAGAATGTTCCTGATTATGTTATTTTTTTCTGCGGTATTCGTGACTTTTCTTTTTCTGTCTAACTTTTTCGGCGCACCTTTTATTGTGACTGAAATAATTGATATAGTGACTTGGGGTTTTGTGTGGGAGGCCGTTGATTTAATAGCTTTTCAACAACGGTTGTATAAATTTGAATTTGAAAGCAACAACTGCATTTACAATATGAAAATAACATTTGTTGCCGACTATGAACATCTGTAATGTCGGTTTGGATTAAACAATATTTCTGTACATAAAATAAAGTAAGGATTATTACAAATTATTCTTTTTTTGAAATTGACCGTTTCTTTTGTGAACAACATACCCCAGTTTTTGTTTTTCGCTTAATTTTTTTACTCGTTCGAGCGCTAACTCTTTTGTGTGAGCGCTTGCGATTACTCTGTCTGCACCGTCTTTTTTTATAAGCCATTTTCTGTTTTCAGCATCATAAATAACTCTGTAGATGCTTTTTCTTAATTTTTTGTCTTCTGTCATATTTCCTCCCAATTATCTACATTAATTTTATTATAAAAGTCGATAAAAGTCAACGGGGTACGACACTTATTTGCTAGATTAAAAAAATGTTTTATGTTTTTATAAATTATTTTTATTTTAAAGTTTAACTTGTTTAAAAAAAGCAAGTTCTAAAAGCGATAAGTAAAATTTTGTTTTGCAGTGGGTGATTATTTTGTCGAATACTTAAAAGATGTGAGTATAGATAAGCAAATGCTTGTTAAAAAAAATAAAATGGTTTATAATTGTGTTATATAATTGGGAGGAAATATGTCTGCAAGTACACTAATTATTATACTTGATGTGCTATTCGTTGTTTTTTTAATAATAGGTTTTTTTCAAGGCTTTTACAGGGGAGTAAAAAGGTCCGCACTTGAACTTGGATTAACTATAGCGGGTATTGTTGTTGCGGGGCTGTTGACGCCAATTGTGACAAACGCATTGTTGGGTATAAAAGTAAATGGCGACCAGACCATAAATCAATATTTTATTCAATTGCTTAAAGAGGACCAAACTATAGGAACGGTAATTGAAAGTTCATCTAGTTTAGAATCCTTTTTACAATCGCTTCCACAGTTTTTATTTTGTGCAATAGTTTTTCTGGTACTTAACATACTTGTCCATTTTGTCTTTTATATCTTATATCTTATTATTTCAGCTATTGCTTTCAAAAGCAAGAAAAAGGAAAAACAACTGGGGCTTAAAAGAAATCGTTGGGTAGGTGGACTTATAGGTTTTGCTAAAGTGTTTATTTTTGTTCTTGCAATATCCATGCCGTTAACTAGTTTGGTTAAGCTTGCAAATAGCGGGACAGAAGTTTTGAGCGCATCAGCAGTAGAAACCGAACAAGCAGAAAAGTCAGAAGCGGTCGTGCCTGAACAATTAACAGAGGCTTTAGATGGAGTTAACAGGAGCGCTTTTGGAGTTCTAAATGGCGCAGTTGGGCTTGATGATTTTATGTTCGATAGTATTTCTAAAATTGACATAAACGATGGTACGGTTTATTTGCGCCAAGATTTAAAAAATTATATCCAAGTTTTTGATGCCGTCGTTGAGATTAAAAATTCTGCCACGGATAAATTCGTAGATTTGGATTGGGAGACTATGGATAGTGCATATATTCAAATCACAGAAAGTTCACTTTATGATTTGGTTGTTTTGAATGTCGTTGCAGAAATGGTGGAGAACTACGAAAACTTGGTGGCGGTTATCCCACAAATATCCGACTATGCTACGCTTCTTGAAGATGTGAAAACGGGGTTAAGTGAGACAGATGACAAAACTGGTTATTTTAAAAATGATATTGATAAAGCCTATGACATTTTTTCCAGCTTATGCAAGTCGGGTGTTTTAGATGAATTGATTGCTTCCGATAAAAATGTAGAAGATGTTTTAGCAGATTTTTCAAATAACAACAAACAAACAATGTATAAAGTTTTTGAGGACCTTACACACATAAATGTGGTGCAAGATGCTTTTTCATCGGTTATTGATAAGGTCAAAGCTGAAATGGCGACTAGTGAGTTTGCGGAGATTATACTCGGAATCAATACCAAAATTACAGACTGGAGTACCTTTGGGAAACAGTTGGGAACGGCTTTTGAAGATTTTGGCGAAATTTCAAAGACTTTAAAAGAACAGTCTACAAGTGTTACGGAAATTTCGACAAATATGTCCAAAATTTTAGCATTAAGTGAAGACAGTATAAAACCTATTTTTTCAAAAATTGGCGAGCTGTTAGACCTTATTGATAATTTGGAAATATCGCAGACAGAAACGGGCGAAAAATTAATACCTAAAGTGTTAGACTACATTGGCATAGAGGGTGGAAATATTTTAGATGTTCAAGGTGAAAGCATATCTGATTATAAATCTTTATTTGAGTATCTGTCATCTCCTGTTGAAAAGATTATAAACATTGATTTTTACAGCGTAATACAAACGAATTTTGATGTGAATGAAGTTATTGTTAAAGTGGCTGATTCAATATCCGCTTATGATAGTGCCGAAGGGCGAGAGTATTCAACAATTTTATCTGATATCATATTGCCAATATACAAAATTTCGGCATTGCACGATTTAGTGTTTGATGAACTCATCAATCAAAGTTCAACGACGGGCATAATCGATCTCTCATTGTTAGATGCACCAGGTTTTGATACTGATTTTGAAGCGTGCTATTCTAATTGGGAGAATGATTTACCTTTAATCAGTCAAATCTTGTTTGAGTTGAATGACAGATATTTTGATGACAATCAAACACAAACAATGTTGGAGTATTTGTTATCTGGTGGAGATATAAACGAAGTTTTGAAAAAATTAGACGATGAAGCTGTTGACCTTATTGTGCCACCTATAATGCAAGCTATTTCTATGGAACCATTAAGAAATAAAATATCCTCAACAATACTTGATAGTTTAGCTGATGTGCTTGACCCATCAGTTTCTGTTTCTTTAAATTTAAACGGGTGCACATTTGACCCTGCAAATTCAGAAGACCAGACGAGTGAAATAACACAAATTGTTAAAAAAGTTATCGCAATATTAAAATCAAATACTGAAATTGCAAATTTTAAAGAGTTGAACCAAAACCTTCTTGGCGAATTGTTAGAAACTATAAAATTAAACGCATATCGAGTTGACTTGAGCAATAACAGATTAAAAGAAAAAGGTGCTTTCAGCTCTGTATTTAAAGCACTAATTTTACAAGCCGAAAAAGAATTTAATGTGAATTTTACAAAGATATTTAATGTAGAACATATTTATCAGGTCGATTTTACAGAAGTGTTTAAATTGATCGAACTCGCAAGCCAAAACGAGAACTCTTTTGCAGAAGCATTTAAAGATCTCGTAATAGAGACTGATACTAGCACTTCAACAACCGAAGAAAAAATAGACGCTGTCTTGGAAGAAATTCAAATTGAAGAAAATCAAAAACTCGCTGAAGAAATTTTAAGCATAACTGACAAATATCAAATAACCGTAAAACTAAGTGATGAAGATAAGCCGACCGTTGAAGGCAAAATAGAAGAGTTGGAGAAGGGAGAAAAATTGAGCGCAGATTTAATACAAAGTCTTAAAAATCTGTTTGGATTGGAGAATTAAAATGCAAAAATTCTTACATATACCGGTTCTTGTTAACGAAGCGATAGAGGGGCTAGCAATCAAACAAGATGGAATTTATGTAGATGCTACTTGTGGAGGCGGAGGGCATAGCAAAAAAATTTTAGAACGACTTTCAGATAGGGGCAAGCTGATATGTTTTGACCAAGACGAAGAAGCTATTCAAGTTTGTCAGCAAAGACTTAAAAATTTTAAAAATGTTGTATTTGTAAATAGTAATTTTAAAGACATAAAAAAGGAACTCGCACGATTAGGAATTATGAAAGTCGACGGAATTTTGGCAGATTTAGGTGTTAGTAGCTATCAATTAGATAATGCCGAACGGGGATTTTCGTTTTTACACGATGGCCCACTAGATATGAGAATGGACAGCAAAAATGAAAAAACCGCCTTTGATGTAATAAACTTTTATTCGGCAGATGAGTTAAAAAGAATATTGTGGGCTTATGGCGAAGAACAAAATGCGGTAAAAATAGTTGCGGAAATTATAAAAGCTAGAAAAGTTAAACCTATACAAACAACATTAGAATTAAAAGAGATTGTTGAAAGTGCTTTTCCTAAAAAAGTTATCTACGGGAAAGGGGGAGTTAGTAAAAAAACATTTCAAGCTGTAAGAATAGAGGTAAATGACGAGTTAGAGGTTTTAAGAACAGCATTAAATGATTTTGTCCAATTATTAAATACGCAAGGTCGTGCGGTTATTATAACTTTTCACAGCCTTGAAGACAGAATTGTAAAAACTCTATTCAAGGAAAAATCTTCGAACTGTATTTGTCCTCCAAAAACGCCAGTCTGTATTTGCGGGCATAAGGCAGAGGGAAAGGTTGTAAACAAAAAACCTATAATGCCTACAGATGATGAGGTCAAAGCCAATGAGCGTTCCAGGTCTGCAAAAATGCGTATTTTTGAAAAGTTTTAATTTTAGTCGGAAAAATGATATGACAAATTATAAATTTAGAATAGTCTAAAATGGAGATGAGTATAAATGAAACAAGAGAAGTCGACTCTTCTGCTCGAAAAAGAAGTTGAAAAAGAAAACAAAAAAACTGTCAGTAAGGCCTCTATTAAAAAAGAGGTGCATAATCTCGAGCAGTCAAAAAATATAGTTATTGAAACCCCGAACTATGATTTTATTCCGGAAGCCACACCAGAAAAAAAGAAACGACTTCTGAAGCTTGAAAAAGAAGTCGAAAAAAGTATGCCTAGAAAAACATCTTGGATAAAAAGATCGGTTTTGGCACTAGGAATTGCGCTTACGCTTTCGTTTGGAATTTATACGGCAGTTGACCTTTCAAACTCAATTTCTGCATATAATACAATTCAAAACGAATATTCAATTAATGTTGCCACTCTTATGCAAAAAATTGCTTCGGTGGATTCCGGGAATAAAATGTCAGAGCTTATTGAAACCTTTCCAGACGAGCTTATGCGTCCTAGCGAATTTGAAATTCAGTCAAATTGGTTCGACAGATTTTGCAACTTTTTATCGGGGTTATTTGGAGGATAATCCTTGCAAAGTCTTTACACTTTATACTCATTAAAAAAAAGGACACTTGCACTTGTCGTGCTGGTATCCTTTCTTTTTTGTGCTTTAATAATAAGGTTATTTGTTGTGCAAATAATTAATGGCAAAGATTTGCAATTAAGAGCAACGGATCAATGGACAAGGGATCTTTCCATCGTAGCACCAAGGGGAGATATTTATGACACAACGGGTTCAAGACTTGCTGTCAGTTACACGACTTATAATGTCTATGTGCGGGCAAGAGAGGTTGAAAACGCAGAAGAAGTGAGTAAGCAGTTGTCAAGTTTACTCGGTTTAAACTATTTAGATGTTTATCAAAAGGTGATAAAGAAAAATGTTTCCGAAACTTTAATCAAATTGCAAATTTCTCCAGAATTGGCTGAAATCATATACCAAAAACAGCTTGCGGGTGTTTATTTAGCAGAGAGTGTCGGAAGATATTATACTTATGGCAATTTGCTTTCGCAAGTTTTAGGTTTTGTCAGCGTTGATAATGTTGGACAAAGTGGTATTGAGTCGCAATATAATAGTTATTTGACAGGTGTAGACGGTTATTCGTTTACACAAAGCGATTTGCAAGGGAAAGAAATTGGTGGGACATTGAGATATTATGTTCCTGCCACAAAAGGCGCTGATATCACATTGACTGTCGATTCAAAAATGCAACTTATTTTGGAGCAAGCTCTTGAAAAAGCAATGATTGAACAAAAATCGAAAAGTGTTACCGGTTTGGTAATGAACTGTAAAACAAGCGAGCTTTTAGCGATTTCTTCAAAACCAAGCTTTGATTTGAACGAAATTCCACGAGACAACCTTACGCAACTCTTTGAGCAATCAAGAATTAAAGCTATTACAGATGTGTATGAACCCGGCTCTACATTCAAGATTTTAACACTAGCAGCTGCTCTAGAGGCAGGCGTGGTTGATGAGAACGACACCTTTTATTGTAGTGGCTCGCGTGTTGTTGATGGCGTAAAAATAAAGTGTTGGCGTAGTCGTGGACACGGATCACAGACTCTACAAGAAGGACTCGCTAATTCGTGTAACTGTGTGTTTATGGAACTTGCTTTAAGGCTTGGTGTCGACAGATTTTATGAATATATGCAAAAGTTTGGTTTGGGACAAAAGACGGGGATTGATATTTTGGGGGAAGCGAGTGGCATTTTGATGGATAAAAACCTAGTAAAAAATGTCGATCTTGCTAGAATGGGGTTCGGCCACGCCGTTGCAGTAACTCCGATACAACTTCTCAACATAGTGTGTGGCATTTTGAATAATGGCAAACTTTCAACACCGAATATCGTTAGTAATGTTACCGATTGTTTAGGGAATAGTTTGTTGAGTAACACAAATCAGGTGAAAGGACAAATAGTAAGTGAGCAGACCTCCCAAACGATATGTAAAATGCTTTCAGTGGTTACAAATAAAGAAGGTGACTGTACTTTTATCGAGGGTTACGATGTTGGTGGAAAAACAGGCACTGCCCAAAAATATGACGAAACGGGGCATATAGCGCAGGGCAAATATATATCGAGTTTCATTGGGACTTATCCAGCGTCATCTCCTGAATATGTAGTTATGATAATGGTCGATGAACCCGGGGCCGGAGCTTATTATGGAAGCGTTGTTGCATCTCCTTATGGCAAGGAAGTTTTAAGTGGAATTTTAACCTATAAAAACATTCCAAAGGACAATGAAAAAGTTACAATTGAGTATGTAGAAATGCCAGATGTTACAGGATGTTCGCTCGCTGACGCCTCACTCGTGTTAAAAGAAATTGGAATTTGTTTTGAAACTGATGGGGGTGGCGATAGAGTTTTAAAACAGCTTCCTCCTGTTGGGACACAACTTGCAAAGGGGGACACCGTAGTTTTGTTGACTTAAAATTTGAAAGCGAAGAAGAAATGTAATATAATTAACTAAACATTGATTATTATTTTAACAAGTTAAATTTTGTAATAGCACCGAAATAAATCGCTTGAAAAATTTTTAGTTATGTTGTAAAATTTTTCTATGGAAATTTGGTGGATAGCTGTTATTGTTTTGGTTATTGTAATTATCATAAGTGCAATGCTTTCTATTGCAAACTTTACCGTTGAAAAATTTATGGATGTGCATAAAGAGATGTCAAACACACCAGCGAATACTAATGTTTCTGTTTTAGAATTTATATCTTGTGTTAATGTAATCAGGTTAGGAGCTAGTGTAAAAATTGCTAAAACTGATGCGATTGCAGGAGATGCTTATTCTCAAAAAAGAAAGACGCTTGTATTAAGCGAACAAACGCTTTTGGGCAAAAGCATTGCCTCATATTCAATAGCCGCACACGAGTTGGGACACGCTTTGCAAGACAGCCAGGGTAATATGTTAAAGCATAAAATTAGATTGAAGAAGATAGGGTGGGTTTTAGCAAAGTTATTTCTGCCGTGCATAATTTCAGCTGTGATTTTGTTATTCTTTCCTCAATACCTCTATATCAGCTTTATTTTGCTAGGTGTAGCTGTTGGAATATTCTTGTTGGCGGTTATATTTAAACTCTTTTCAATTCACATAGAAACTGATGCGACAAAAAGAGCTATTGAATTATTGAAAGACATATTGCCGATAAATGAAGTCGTGTTAGCGGAGAAATATTTAAAGGTTGCGAGATTGACCTATTGGAGTGGTTTTTTGCGAATGTTGTTTGCTTGGACCGGACTGACAAAAAAGGGCAAACTCTTTGAGGATTAGGGGGGGCGTTATGAATTATTACTTAATTTTTATTATTCCATCTGTTTTATTGCTTTTATGTATGGGGTTTGTAATATATTCGCAGATAAAAGTTAATACCACTTTTAACAAATATTCCAAAGTTGAAGCCCAATGTAAAATGAGAGCAAGCGAGGTGGTTCAAAAATTGTTGGATAAAAACAATATCAGTGTAACTATTTCGAAAACGAAAGGCAAACTCACTGATAATTATAGTCCTGTTAACAAAGAAATAAAATTATCCGAATCGGTTTATGATTCGATTTCAGTTGCATCGATAGGAGTTGCTGCACACGAAACCGGACACGCTATGCAAGATGCCCAAAAATATTTTCCTATGAAGATGAGAACGATGGCAGTAAAGTTTAGCAATTTTGCGTCATCATTATTATTGCCACTGCTTATGATAGGCACGATGTTTTGGTTTCTTCTTGCTGGCACTATTTTTGGGTTGGTTTTTATTGTTATTGCCATATCATTGTTTTCTCTTGGAGCAATTGTGAATTTAATAACACTACCTGTTGAAATAAATGCGTCTAGGCGGGCAATGACAGAGCTAAAAAGCTTGGGCGTATTAGATGAAAATGAACAGATTATGGTGAAAAGAGTCCTAAATGCTGCGGCGTTGACTTATGTTGCTTCGTTGGCTGTAAGTCTAGTCACATTGTTAAGATTAATTTTGCTCTTTGTAATTTCAAAACGAGACTAAAAAAAACGCAAAGTTATCAGCTTTGCGTTTTTTAATATATTATTAAACTATACCAAAATTCATTTATGAATAAAATTAAAAGACTATTTTATTTGAAACGAATTGTTCTATTTCATCAATTTTAATTCGTATTTGTTTCATTGTGTCTCTATCTCGAACATTGACTGTGTTATCTTGTATAGTGTCAAAGTCAACAGTGATGCAATACGGAGTCCCTATTTCGTCCTGTCGACGATATCTTTTGCCAATAGAACCTGCTTCATCGTAATCACACATAAACTTTTTACTTAATAAGGTAAACACTTCTTTTGCTTTTTCCGATAGATTTTTTTGTAAAGGTAAAACAGCAATTTTATAAGGAGCTATTGCGGGATGGAAATGCATAACAACTCTTTGTTCGCCGTTTTCTAAAATCTCTTCATCGTAAGCGTCGCACAAAACGACCAGCGCTAACCTATCTGCGCCAATTGAATATTCAATAACATTAGGAATAAATTTTTCATTTGTGAATGGGTCTGTGTATTCCATAGACTTTCCAGAGAACTCTTGATGGCGAGACAAATCGTAATTTGAGCGATTGTGAATTCCATTTAATTCGTCCCAGCCCATAGGATAATTATATTGGATATCGCAGGCAGCTTTTGCATAATGTGCCAATTTATCGTGGTCTTTAAACCTGAGGTTTTGCTTTTTAATACCTAAATCTATCAAAAAGTCAAAAGCTTTTTGTTTAAAAAGTTCATAAGATGAATTTCCATCAGTGTCTTTACAAAAATATTGATGCTCCATTTGTTCGAACTCAATCGTTCTAAAAATGAAATTGCCCGGCGTTATTTCATTACGGAAAGCTTTGCCAATTTGTGCGATGCCGAAAGGTATTTTTGCTCGCATACTTCTTTGGATGTTTGCAAAATTTACGAATTCGCCTTGTGCGGTTTCTGGGCGGAGGTATATTTTACTAGACGCTCCATCAATTACCCCTCTTGAAGTTTCAAACATCAGGTTGAATTGTCGTATAGGTGTCCAATCGCATTTCCCGCAAACTGGGCAACAGAGGTGGTTGTCAGAGATATATTTTTCCATTTCTTCGTTAGACATTGTGTCAGGATTTACTTTTCCTTTTGCGTGAGAGGAAATCAGGTTATCGGCACGACATCTTGTTTTACAATTTTTGCAGTCCATCTTCGGATCAGAAAAGGAAGAGGTGTGCCCACTAGCGTCCCAAACTCTTGGGTTCATTAAAATAGCTGCGTCAACACCATAAGTGTTTGGACTCTCTTGCACGAATCTTTTCCACCAAGCTTTTTTAATGTTGTTTTTTAATTCCACTCCTACAGGACCGTAATCCCAAGTGTTTCCCATACCTCCATATATTTCGCTACCAGGGAAAATTATACCTCTTGTTTTACACAGGTTAACAATTTTGTCTAGATTTTTAAGTTTTTCCATAAAATCTCCTTTAAAAAACCCCTTGCCAAACTAATGACATAGGGGCGATATAAATTTTGTCGCTGTTCCACCCTAATTCACGCAAAAGCGCCTTTTTGGTGTCTTAACGCCGACAAGCGTTTGCTCGGGAGTTTCCAATTCCTTCATAGCTAAAAACATTTTATGACAAAGAAGCAAAAATGTCAAGGAAATACAGATAAAAATCAATTAAATTTTTCTGCGTACTCTTCGTATGTCATAACTTTATTTATAATAGTGTTTTCATCTTTTATTTCGATAATTTGGTTGGCAACTGTTTCAACGATTTCTTGGTCGTGCGATGAAAATAGTATTACGCCTTTAAAGTTTTTCATACCGTTGTTAAGTGCAGTTATGCTTTCAAGGTCTAAATGATTTGTTGGTTCATCCATTATAAGCATATTTGAACTTTCCAACATCATTTTTGCGAACATACACCTTACTCTTTCGCCCCCAGAAAGAACATTTACAGGTTTTAAATTTTCTTCTCCGGTAAATAACATTCGGCCCAACCAACTTCTAATAAAGGTTTCATTTTGATCTTTTGAAAACTGTCTTAACCAATCCACTAAAGAAAGATTGTTGTTTTCAAAAAATTGTCTGTTGTCTTGAGGTAAATAGCTTACAGAAATGGTTTTTCCGAAGTGAATTGTGCCACTGTCGGCCTGTTCTTTTCCCGTTAAAATATTAAATAAAGTTGTTATAACCTGACTGTTTTGAGCAAAAAATACAATTTTTCTGTCTTTTTCAACATTAAAAGACAAATTATTGAAAAATCCTTTTTTTGTCAGTCCTTCGACTTTTAATATTTCCTTGCCGATTTCCTGTTCAAACCTGAAATCGATGTAAGGGTACTTTCTTGAAGAAGGCTTAATGTCTTCTATGGTCAATTTTTCGAGTTCTCGTTTACGGCTTGTTGCTTGTTTTGATTTTGATGCGTTAGCGGCGAACCTGGCAATGAACTCTTTTAATTCTTTGGCTCTTTGTTCAGCTTTTTTGTTTTGGTCACGAAGTTGTCGTGCAATCAATTGACTTGATTGATACCAAAAGTCGTAGTTTCCTATAAACATATTGATTTGTCCAAAGTCGACATCACATATATGTGTGCAAACCTTGTTTAAGAAATGCCTGTTGTGAGAAACAATTATTACAGTGTTTTCAAAATCTAATAAAAAGTTTTCAAGCCATACTACCGTCTTAAAGTCAAGATTATTTGTTGGTTCGTCTAAAATTAATATGTCGGGATTGCCAAAAAGTGCCTGTGCCAGCAAAACCTTAACCTTCATTTTGGGGTCGGTATCTTTCATAAGTTGGTAGTAAAAATCTTCTTTAATTCCCAAATTTTGAAGTAAAGTTTTGGCTTGCCCTTCTGCTTCCCAACCACCCAGTTCTGCGAATTCTGTTTCAAGTTCTCCTGCTTTAATACCATCTTCTTCCGAAAAATCAGGTTTTGCATAAAGCTCATCTTTTTCTTTTTGTATTTGCATAAGTCTTTTATGCCCCAACAAAACAGTGTCTAATACAGTTTCGGAGTCGAATGCGTTTTGATTTTGTTGTAAAACGCTCATTCTTTCACCAGGCGAAATGAAGACTTCACCAGTGTTAGGTTCTAATTCTCCGGTTAAAATTTTTAAAAAAGTGCTTTTACCGGCGCCATTTGCCCCAATAATTCCATAGCAATTTCCTTTTGTAAATTTTAAATTTACATCTTTATAAAGAGTTCGGCCTCCAAACGCCAATGAAATGTTTGTTGCTTGAATCATAATATTTTCCTTTTATAGATTAATATGCTAGCAAAGATTATATATTTTAAATTAAAAAAAGTCAATAAATTGTCGCCAATGCAATGTAAAAATCTTTTCAAGTTGTTTTATTTTTTAATAAGAAAATGCATTTTAGCAGTTGTGCAAATTTTTTAAAAATTGCATTTTTTGAAATAATGCGAAATTCAAAAATTAAAAAAAATATATAAAAATGTATAAAAATATATAAAAATATGTAAAAAAAACAAAAAAAATATTAAAAAAATTAAAAAAAATTAAAAAAATATTAAAATTATTAAAATGATAAAAAATAAATCAATAAAGAAAATTAAAATTTTATTCCTTTTAATTTTGCCTCGGAAAAAGTTGTCAATTTGTTTTAAAAAAATATATTAAAAAAATACTTAAAAAATATGGTTTGTTCGTTTGGTGATTTTTGTCAAAAAAAGTATAATTAAAATGTAATTTTATGCAAAGAATATTTTTAATAAAAAAAATATTCTAAAAGCAAGGAGGAATATGAAACTCAAAGCACCAAAACCGTGGCAAATAGTTATAATATTCGTTTCAATTATTCTTCTCGCAGTTGGCGGGGGAATTTTGTATGCTTATTTTTCCACAGACGGATTTAAAGAGAAGCCAGTCTATCCGGTAATAACCGTGAGTGACAAAAACCAAATTTACAACAACGACAGAGGTCAATATGAAGCTGACTCGGATTTTTCATTAGAGTTTACAACCGCAACAGAAGGGGTAAATAGAAAAAATATTACTTTAAGTTTTCCTTCAGGTATCGCATTTGAAAGAAACGAAGAAGACGGGACAATTTCGGATGGAGTAATAATAGTTCCAGAAAAAATAAGTTTGGAAGAAGAATTTAAAGTTGTTTTGGTTAAAGACGCCTATGACCCTACAACCTTCGAACTTATAGAAGGCGACAATATTCCTGAAGACGCCGTTTATGTGAACAGAGGCGGGGTGTCAGACCTCATTATAACGCCGGAAGACAACAAAGATTACAACTCGCAAATCAAAATTGCTGTTGATGTGCCGGTTTTAAAAATAAATCTTACACTAAAAGATGCGACGACAGGATTGGAATTTGGAGCAGACAATGGTATTGTAAAAATTCCAGAAAACACTAACTTTGTTGTTGAGGCAGACTTTATTCCAAAGGCAAGTCGTTATCAGTTTAGCGATGAAAAAAATTCGGCCGTGGCTGAAGAAAACAGAAAAGAGAAGACCGTTTACTTGTACACAGATGCTACAGGTATTGTGATGAATTATGTGGAAAAAAGTGATATATACTTTTCTGCGTTAGACCAGGTTTCTTCCGAAAATATTATAGATGCGTATGTTTTTAAGAGCGCGAAAGATGAAAAAGCGTTTGTTTCAGAAAATTTTGGTTTGGAAGAAAAAGCACTATACAGCCAAGCGATTAGCGTTTTAAGTCCTCCAAATGCAAATAGTGTAAAGGCGAATATTTCACCAGCAGTTGTTGAGGCGAATGTAAGCAGTTTTTCGGTGAATACGAATAGTGAAGACAGTCCATATCCTCTTGAAGTTAGCAAAGTCTTCAAAATAGTAGCAGGGCCAGGTTCGGCAGTTAGTGGGGCGCTGAACATTCAGGTCAGAAACGAACATCAGGAAATTCTTTCTGGTTTAATTAAGAATGTTGCGGCAAGGATTAGTTCAATTACAGGAGCAGACGGCGTTGTTTTGACTGATGCTAATCGAATTGCCAATTATGCTACTTTGCGTGGTGCCGGTAATGTGGAGATAGATGGAACAGAATACACCTATATTAACTCATCTGTTCGTGACTTAAATTTGGCAAATTTTGAGATTTCTGCTTTACAACCTTGTTCAATTCAAATAGAAGTTGTTTTGGTATTGCAAGATGAGTTTGAGAATTATCACATTTTTAATCCAGAAAGCAAACATTTGCTTTATGCTAATGCAACCGAACAACCAGATGATGATGTTTCGTGGTCAGACACTTGGCTTGACAAAAGTGGTATAAACTTGAAGATTATTTATAGTGGCGGTCAAGTTGTTCCTACGGAATATAAACAAAATCTTTCAGATGTGGCGGTTGTCCCTTCCACTAACACATATCAACGCAAAGTCTTCTTTATTTACTATGAAGGCAACGAGCAATCAAAAAACATAGTTTCCACTACGAGTATAGGAGAGGGAGCTTATTATGTAAATGGAACACTATTAAAATTGTATCCGTTAAATGGTAGTGAATTAGTCGTGAATGGTTCCGGGAAATGTAAGTTGATTTTCGCTACAGTTCGCACAGATGCGTATGGCGAACCAATTATGTCCACAGACAACACAGACAAAAACAAAATTTACAATTTGGTTCAAGTTTCTGATTCAGTTGATGTTGAAGTGGAAAACAGTCTGCGAGGAATTTCGGAGTTGAATGGTGTTGTTGCAGATGCAGAGCTGTTTGACAATGAAAGCAACCAATTTGCAATCCCAACAGACAAAGACAATGTAATAACTCTTCAAATTGGACTTGAAGTTGGCGATGCTGAAATATTTTTGGAGGAGTACAGTAAAGGACGAATTTCTTTGTTTGCGACCACGACATCAGATGGGAGTGGCGAAAAATTGAATAATGTGTTTGTTTTTGAAGTTCAAGAAGACGACATTCAGAAAAACACCGACAAAGAAATTGTAAAGGTGAAAGTTTCGACAAACCCAACTTTAGCGATTAGTGAGGAAAAAGGAATAAGTTATTATATACATATCGAATATAATAATTCTGTGACTACTGAATTAACAAGTGCGGAAATATACAGAGGTAGGGTGAGCGAAAGCAATAAAGTTGGCAGTGCAATAATTGTTTATAACCAGATAACGAAAGAATTAGATTCGGATCTTATCGATGCGATGTTCGATGTTAAACAGATGCTACAAGCTAACGGTAATAGTGATATTCAAATTTTTACGCAGGACAGCGAAGAAGGCATAGGATTGACAGACTTTAATTATCGGCTGGGTAAAATTATAAGAAAAGACGCATTTGGCAGACAATTTTATCCTTCCTATACGGTGTCTTCTTCACAGCCAAATTTGGTAATTGTAAACCAAGATAATGAAATTTCGTTTGGCAATGGAGAAGGAAACAACATTATCATAACAATATCTTCAGGAGACGCTACGGAAAGCTTTACAATGAATGTTGAGGTTGTCGGGCTTTCTGACATAACGGTGAATCGCATATCTGCTCAAAATTTGGGTTCGGTTTATTATGAGCCTGAGTCTACTTACATTCAACCGGGACAAGATATTATTTTTAGAACCGTCGGCGAAGAAGGCGAAGAAAATAAAGGTATACTTAAACTTTTTGTAGGCGAAGAAGAAGGCAAAGAAGAATATTATAGCAATAAATACTACATCAAATTCAACGACACATATCTTGCAAGTTATGATGATTCCCTTTGGGAATTAATATGGGTTTATGATAAAAACGGCGACAGGATTGGAAATAACCACTCGTCTTTAAGTCAAAAAGACATTTATGGAATAGGAATAAAAGGTCATTTAGGTAGTGATGTCACATTGGTTTTCAATGCTTATAATGACAACAAAACGGTGAACTTTACTTTTACAGTTACAATAAAAGCTACGGCGACTCTAACAAAAAACAGTCTAAACTATGTTAAATATGGCGAAGAGATGGTTGGGGTCTCTCAACACGATGATTCTTCAAGAACAGGCGTTTATGCAGGATTTGGCATTAATCTTAATAATGATAAAAATCAATATCCAGATAATTACTTGGAAGTAGAAAATGTTAATTGGGGTTCAGTTTATGCAAATAATAATTATATTTATTTGAATTCAAGTGGAAATGCGGAAATATATGCTCAAGAACAAAGCAATGGTAACAATGGTAAACTAATAGGGAAAATCAATAATGGAGTTATAATTTTTGAAGATGTTACTGTGGCAACCGAATATAATATTACTCTTTTTGCCATTAACGAAAAAGAAGACGCTAGTGGGAAACACGTAGGGAACCAGTATGGTTTCAACATAACCATTCCATTTACAGTTTATCCAAATATCACGATTTCATATTCCGAAAATAACGGTAGTACGATTAAGCTTTCGAATTTAATTTCTGAAGGAGGGTATAGTTGGACAAATGTGTTTGGACTTGCTAGAATAACAAAAATTCCACAAAAGGAAAATAGTTGTATAGGGCATTCAACACCCCCTAACGACTTGTACTCGTGCGGTATTTCAAGTTATGAATTTAGTAATTATGTTGAAATAAATACAACGAACAATTTAACGAACAATTTAATTATTCTCAAAAACGCGCCAACATTTGCCCGTGGAGAAACATCGAAAAAAATAACTTTGACGGCATTTGACTCTAACAGAAATATAGTCGCAACAAAAGAATTTGAGCTTGAGCTTGGTGTTTCGCTTAACGATTTAGCAGCACCTGACACAGATAGGAAATACTTAATCACATCAGATTACAGCTTAAGCACATCGGAGATAAAAGCTGTGCGACAAAACGATGGTTATGATGTGATTTTGTTAGCACCTAACACATCAAGTTTGTATGTCAATTCTAAATTCAAAGTAAACGGCTTTGACATCCAACTACAAAAACATCTTGAAAGTTCAGCTACAGCTTTTTACACTTTTTCAAATACCACGGCGGATTACACAAGCATAACATTAAAGAGTTCGGGTGCTATTACCAATCAAAGCAACACATACTTGTTGTTATACTTTAATTATGGTTCCACAACATACGCTGTTTGGCAGGTTCCCGTCGTATACTCATTGATTGGAAGCCAACTCCCTTCAATAGATTGCTCCAATCAAGAAGATTTGTCAGATGTTTTTGGGAATGGTCTTGATAAAGATGTTACTGCTGGCAACACCTATAAATTAGTAAAAGACAATGAAGCCTCTTCAGATCAAGTGTGTTATATCTTTGAAAAGACAGACGATAGTATTGGTCTAGAATTTGCTGTTGTTGATTCGATAGGTGGTCAAACCATATCAAATTTAAGCGATACGCCTGTGGTTTCTATTGACAATTCTGGCAGATTGGTATTAAAAAATGTTGAGAATGGGATAGAAACAAGTGTAGTTATAAAAATAACTATTAGCAAGGGCGCTTATTCCTACGATTTCTATTTAACACTAAATGTAATTCCAAATGCTAAATTACAGCCGGTTATATATCCAGGTGGTGAAGGCGCAAGTGCAGAGTTTGTGCAATCCAATAGTGCGCAAAGTGAAACAGCGATTGATCTCGATCAACAACACGAAATAACAGGAAAGCAAAGATTTCCAGACACGGCGGTCGATTTGAACACCACCGCTTCGCCAATTTCTTTGAGCGATGGTAAATACTCGATTAGTGAAGTTACTATTGCCGGTGAGGAAGTAACTGATTATAGCGAATTTGTGAGACTTGAAAACAACACCAAGCTAGTATTTTCAAATTCAGCATCAAACCTTATAGTTAAAATTATAAAACAATATTCAAATTACTACGGTGCTGTTGCAGAATACACTTTTGTGTTCAACTCAACAAATATAGAATATAGTTTAAGATTTACACCTGAAGAATCACAGGACAAAATTACAGGTAATGATGAAAGCGGTTATTTATTAACGCTATCCAAACAGTCGGGAAAGCACACAATCACTGTTCAACCTACACAAAAAGATGAAACGGGTGCTACCAGCGATGTAGAAACGACCGTGGAGATTATCTCTTTTGTTGATTCAAATGGTGATATAATAACAGAATGGGGCAATTCGATGTCCGGATGGGAAAAGCCAAGCTTTAATAATAAAATACTTACAATATCTATACCAAACTTTGTCAGTGAAGATACAAACTTCGGTATAAACTTTTTAATTGCTGGCGAACAATATGTTCAACTTCGAGTGTTCGTTCCGGCAACTGTAACAGTTACTTGGCAAACCGGAACACTTTCCGGTGGAATGCAATATAGTTTATTGCAAGGTGAAGAAACAAACTGGTTTGCGGAAATACCTACTGACGACAGCATATCAAATATCACAATTACATCAGACAAAAGTTTTATAATACCAAATAACGCTAGTAGGACAATAACAGTTTTACCAATTTACAAAGAACCACAAAGTGCGACTATCACTATAAATTACGAATATGATGGTAAACCGGGAAGTGCGTCAAAAACTTTAGAATTTCAGCCAAATTTAAGAGTCGAAGATTATGAAGATAATTCTCCTATTGTTTCAGGAACCACAAGAAAAATTGGTATAGAAAATGTTTTAATTGATAACGGCGAAATAAAACAGCTTAACGGATACAGCTTGCAAGAAACAAGTTACACACAAGGCTTAATTCAAAGAGTGGAAATATGGAAGAATAACGAGCAAGCATACATAAAAATAACTCCAAAAGATGTGGCACAAACAACAAGCACCTGGATAGAGTTTAAGCTTAAATTTTACGATCCTAATGGCTATTACTTTGAAACGGATGTTATTCGTATTTCATTTGTCATTAAGCCAGCAGTTATCCCAACAGTGACCTATCCGATGCCTGCAGGTGAAAATGAAAAACTGGAATATGAAAGTATTTCTTTACAAAACGAAAACTTCAATGTTGTAGAGTTTATGCACTCCACAGCACCTTTTGCTGACAATCCTCGAGTTCATTTTGGATTAGTAGAGGCTACTCCTGGCGATGAAACGCCAACCGTATCTGAATACGCAACGCAAACTATTAATCTTAAAACTCCTATACCTACAGGAGTAACTCTAACAGACGATGTTTTCAGGGCTGATGCCAGAGTTCCTTCTGGCACAGCGGTTACTTTTGAAATTTCTTACAGAGGAGTTGTAGCAGAATACAAAATTTATCTTTTTGAAAAAGCCATAACTTCGACTATTAATTCTACAATTAATCAAGTCACAAATACGGATAAGCCTTACGAAAAAATTTATGCTGACCAAGGCGATGTTTATATTGGTGAAAAGTCAACATCTGTGGGCAATAATATAAAAATAAATGGGGCGGAATATAGTTTCGAATATAAATTGTCTTTTGATACAAGTTTAGATGAACCAAACGGAAATGTTGAAATTAATGGAAGCACTTATGCTTACAAGTATGACGAAAGTACAAACACACTCACTTTAAGTTTGGTTTACGAAGGAACAGAAGGCTCGATTACTGCTGACGGGCAAGAAATTAGTTACTCTTATGCGAACAATCAATTATCCTTTAATACCGCTAACAATATAGTAATAACCGGAAATGTTAAAATTAATGGAAGCACTTATGCTTACAAGTATGACGGAAGTACAAACACGCTTACTTTAAGTTTGGTTTACGAGGGTGAAGGTGGCTCGATTACTGTTGGCGAGCAAGAAATTAATTATTCTTATGCGAACAATCAATTATCCTTTAATATTGCTGACAATACAGTGATAACCGGAAATGTTAAAATTAACGGGAAAACCTATGCATACGAGTATGACACGAGCGCAGAAAAACTTACTTTAAGTTTGGTTTATGTTGGCAACGGGAATAATGGTTCAATTACTGTGGATGGGCAAGAGATTAATTATTCATACAAAGAGGAACAATTATACTTCAATGAGACCCGTGTGACAACAGTTGGGAAAGTTAAAACAGGAAGAAATACATATAATTATCAGTATGACACGAGCGCAGAAAAACTTACTTTAAGTTTGGTTTATGTTGGCAACGGAAATAATGGTTCAATTACTGTGGATGGGCAAGAAATTAATTATTCTTATACTGATACTGAAGGCAGAAAATTGGTAATTGAAAATGGGGAATTTGAAGTAACAGCTGGGGACATTAAAATAGGCGACAAAACTTATACATACAAGTATGATACGAGTGCAGGAAAACTTACTTTAAGTTTGGTTTATGTTGGCAATAGGAATAATGGTTCAATTACTGTGGATGGGCAAGAAATTAATTATTATTATGATGGAAGTCAATTGGTAATTGTAAGTGGGGTATTTGAAATAACAACCGGAAATGTTGAAATTAACGGGAAAACCTATGCATACGAGTATGACACGAGTGCAGGAAAACTTACTTTAACTTTGATTTACGAAGGTGAAGGTGGCTTGATTACTGTTGGCGGAAAAGAAATTAGTTACTCTTACGAAGAAAGCAAATTAACTATTAAAAATAATATTGAGCTTACAGAATTAGCCGGAAATGTTGAAATTAACGGGAAAACCTATGCATACAAGTATGACACGAGCGCAGAAAAACTTACTTTAAGTTTGGTTTACGAGGGTGAAGGTGGCTCGACTACTGTGGATGGGCAAGGAATTAGTTACTCTTACGAAGAAAGCAAATTAACTATTAAAAATAATATTGAGCTTACAGAATTAGCCGGAAATGTTGAAATTAACGGAATAAATTACGAATACGAGTATGACACGAGTGCAGGAAAACTTACTTTAACTTTGGTTTACGAGGGTGAAGATGGCTCGATTACTGTTGGCAAGCAAGAAATTAATTACTCTTACGAAGAAAGCAAATTAACTATTAATAATATTGAGCTTACAGAATTAGGCGGAAATGTTGAAATTGACGGGAAAACCTATGCGTACAATTATGACGCAGACACAAACACACTTACTTTAACTTTGGTTTACGAGGGTGAAGGTGGCTTGATTACTGTTGGCGGGCAAGGAATTAATTACTCTTACGATGAAAGCAAATTAACTATTAAAAATAATATTGAGCTTACAGAATTAGCCGGAAATGTTGAAATTGACGGGAAAACCTATGCGTACAATTATGACGCAGACACAAACACACTTACTTTGACCTTGGTTTACAATGGTACAGACGGATCGATTAATCTGGATGGAATAGAATACTCATATACAACATCATTGGAATTGTCGAAATTGAATTCGGCGGGTGAAAAATATATTGGCACAGGTGGTACGATTTCGATAGGGAATTATAAGTATTATTATGGCTATTCGAATAATAAACTAACTCTTTCACCTACTACAAATATTTTTGCTAAAAACAGGCTGTTGCAATTAAGCGTTTCTTCTTCAGCAAGAGTCGGTTCTGTTTACAAAATATATGCGGTCGCCGATAATGATCCATCTCAATTTAAGCTTCTTGCCTCGTTCCAATTGACTTCAGCTCATATCGCTTCAGGTCTTATTTATATTGATATAGGTATTCTATCTAATATTAATAATGATAATTTATTGAACAGCGATTACTATTTCGCATTTGGGTCTGAAAGCAATGGTGGGTTTGTTCCGTCCATTAATCCAGGTGTGTCAATATTAAGACAGGCAAGTAGAGTAGAATACTATTATACGCTTGCAGATGGATCCACTGTGCTTATAGTAGACGACAGTTTGAAAATTATTGAAACTGAAATCAATGAAAACGGCGCCCCTGTTACTTCAACCACTGCTTCAAAATTTGACAATGGCGACCTTGCCACATTCAAAATCACATACGATATTGATGGAGTTGCTTCAGAAGGAGGAGTAACGCTTTGTGCTAAAAAAAGCCTTGATATTCAAGTGGGACGAGCTTGGACTGAAGGGAATAAAGAAGTTATTGAAATTCAAACAAATTGGTTGAATCATTATAAACTCGTCGAGCAAGCAGAAATAATACATCCTTCAACCGGGGAATATATTTCAGCCTCCTCTATAATGTCAGGAAATGCAAAACTTGAATTAGAGATTATCAATCCTAATCAGTTTAAAAGTATCGGTTTTGATACAGGAAACATCGATTTGAGCGAATTTAAGTATTTAACAAGTGACAATAAAGATTATTTAACCTATACACCAATCAAAGACAATGAAAACGATCTAGTTTACGATTTCTATCTGTCAGCAGAAGGGGCAGACAACAATGGAGATTATATTCTTCTCAAATTTACTTACAGTTCAGGAGATATGGATCAAAGTTTCTTTATAGTACTAAAACTAATTCCTGCTTACGATGTAAAAATAGGCAATGTTCAAGTGGCTACGGCAGGAGAAATCTCATCAAGCAATTCCAACATTTCGGCGCCTTATGATTTCATAACCGATGAAAATAATAAAAAGATGGTCGTTGCTAGTATGGGTTCAGATTCAATTATTTCATTTGTCAGAAGAAATTCGGAGGATAAATCTAACATTGCGACTTCATTAACATACGAGATAATAGTAAGTGATTCCGGTGAGTATAATTCTCCTGAAAATGTTGTGAATTTAAAATATGATAATAGTTGGGAAAAAGAACCAGAGAATAATGTACTTGATGATGGCGATGTTTTGACTTATAATGGCACGACGCCTAATGCTGAACTAATATTTACGCCAACCAAGGTAATTTTTGGGCAAAGAAAGTATAAAGTTACCATTCGAAATATATGGGGGTTTGAAGTCGAATTTTACTTCACCGTTTCACCAGAAGTTTTACAAAATCCTGTCGTGACGAATTTGTCCGAAACACAGTTTACCGAAGGCGAATCTTTTGACATAGGTGTTTTGTATGATGTATTTACTGTCTCAAAAAGGGATGATGGTAAATATTCGATATTAAGACAAGTTGACCAAATGCCAGTACCGGCCACAGAATTGGATTTGGGGTTGGTGATACTTGATAATATTGACACTTGGATATTTGAAGGCGTTACGATACCGGAAGGTAGCGATTTTGTGCCTGGAATTTCTAAAGAATATTATGATAATTATTATAAATATAAAAATTACCAAACATATAAATATGTGACTATAGAGACGGTATCTTTCCAATTTGGTGATGAAGCGCCAATATCAGTCGATGCAATCGCTGGTATCAATAATGGCGATAAACTTGCGACTGAATCAAATGAAAGTGATTACAGGGCACCATCGAAGAAGTTTACTGTTCCTAATATGCCAGGATGGTATTATGGTAACAATAATGCGATTAATGCAAAAATGATTATTAATTTAAAATATAGCAGGCCAACTGAAACCGAAGCTGGTGCTGAAACTGAAACTGAAACTGAAACTTGTTCAGTCACATACAATGTTCAAATATCTAGGAATATAAAAATAGAATCGGAAAAAAATGTAGTTATTGATTCGGAGCCATTTGAATTATCAAATTATATAAAAATCAGTAAATCAGGCGTTGAGCATACGGGTGGCGCTGATTATTATGATGACACCTTGGAGGTCACTTTGCCAATCGGGGCAGAAGCGACTATAGAACTTACTGTTAACAGAAGTGAACAATCAACAACAAGTGAACAATCAACAACAAAAAGTTTAACACTAACAAATAAAAATCAGATAAGAAAGGTTACATTCTATCAAAGTATGTCTGATATTATTGGTTTTACCTTACAACCAGACACAGACACTGTGACTATTAAAGTTGTACCTTCAAATGATGACACAGTCGTGAGGTATGCAGGGAGAGATATAAGTGCTCAAACAAAAAACGACGAAGGATACACAATCGGAAAAACGGGAAGTACGAGTAATACCTCCTGGAGTGCAAAGAGCGATGATACATTATATATTGAAAACTCTGGAAGGTTTGGCATTTTGGATAACAGCTATATTTCTGTTACTAAATCTTATATCGTCGGTGTAAATACTGCGGATGAAGACGAACCAGACGAGATGAAATATTATCGATTCAACAAAAATTATTTGATAACCAGCAAATATTACTCGTTTGACAATGGATTAGGGCAAGAAGATTTAAAAAGAATAAATGTTTCGGCTGTAACTCAAACCAATGATGGTGGTTATATAATACCAATTAATGTTTGGGCAAGTGGGATGAAGATCTATCAAGCGGGAGAAGACGAGAATAATCGACCAACGAGCGGGGGCACGGAAATAAATTTTGCAAATTTATTTAAGAAAGTTATTGAAAAGAATGCCATCACTAGTCTTAATGGATTAGGCTTAAGTGATAAATTATATTATATGCAAGACGACGCTGGAACTAAATCACTTTACTATTTTGAAACCGTGACGGGTGAATATGGGGAAAAGTCGGTATCGATTGATATTAATGGCGTAGGATATACATTTACAAAAGATGAAAGTGGAAATATTTACCATAAAAAGAGTGGCGGAGAAGGAGATTCGACAAAAGTAGAATTTGAAAATGAAAGCGATGCTGCGGTTATAACGCTTGAAGGACAAGAGTTCGTAATCGAAAAATCAGATGTGACCGTTGCAATTATTTATCAAGTAGAAGAAGTTAGTATTAGCGATGATACAAACACAGCTTATTATATTTCTGGCAACACAAAGATTCATTTCGATTTAGGAGGCGAACAACCTTATTGCTATATTTATAAAATTGATGATTCTTCGCCGATCTATTTTGAAGTTCGCGTTGGTGAAGGACTTGTTTCTACCGCCTATTTCGAAGGAACCAATCTCCACACCGGCGCAGGATACACACCTAGCAGTGGTGAATACATTAGCGTTGTCATAAAAGTTAAAGCTTCTGGAGGTGCTACAAATAGTTTTAAATACAAAGATGATTATGATAAGGTATTAAGCACATTCAGAATTATACTTGTAAGTGACAGCTCGTCGCCCTCGACATAATAATTAAACGTCAATAAAAGGAGGTTATGTTATGCACTGGTCTTTCTGGGTTTTGGTCGCTTTTGGAGTTCTAGGCATCGTAAACCTCCTTTTGCTTGTTGGTATGGTTTTTCTCGAAAAGAAAAAGCCTCAAACAATTATTGCGTGGTTGACTATTTTAACATTTTTTCCTGGAGTTGGATTTATTTTTTATGTGCTATTAGGTAGCGGATTGAGTTACAGAACAAGACGGATGTTAAAAAGAAAATCGATTTCAGAAAAAGATGTTTTAAGCAATATTAAAGGGTTAAAAACATTTTCAGAAGTAAGTGCTATGAGAAGATTTTCAAAAGACGGTGAACTTATGAAACTGTGTTTTGATATGGGCGGTTATCCTTGTCTAGGCAATGATGTTAAATTTTTCTGTCACGGATTCGAAAAAATGGCGATATTAAAACAAGATTTGCTTTCAGCAAAACATTCGATTAATTTGGAATATTACATTTTCGCCAATGATAGCGTGGGCAGAGAAATAATGGACATTCTTATAAAAAAAGCAAAAGAAGGGGTAAAGGTAAAACTTATTTATGATTCGGTGGGAAGCAAAAAAACTCGTAAAAGATTTTTTAGAAAACTAGAAAAAGCAGGTGGAGAGGTGGCCGAGTTTTTCCCTCCTTTTATGCACATCAGGATGATAAATTTAAAAATCAATTATCGAAATCATAGAAAGATTGTTGTGATAGATGGTAAAATAGCATACACAGGCGGGATTAATATCCGCGAAGACCACATGGGAATGAAAAAAAGGCTTTCCCCTTGGCGTGATGCAAGTATTAGAATAGAAGGGGGAGGCGTTTTCCCTTTACAAAACATCTTTTTAGATGACTGGAGATATGCAAAAAATGATAAAACGCCGACTGAACATTATATTGACGAGTATTTCCCTGCACCAAAGCATCGAGGTGATGTAGGTTTGCAAGTTTTAACATCTGGTCCTGATTCTAAACTTCAAAAAATTAAAGAGGCTTATGTTAAGATGATTACAACTGCAAAAAAACGAGTATGGTTGCAAACCCCATATTTTGTTCCAGACGATGTTTTTATTTCTGCTTTAACTATTGCACAAAAAAGTGGAGTTGATGTGAGGATAATTCTTCCATCAAAGCCGGACAGATGGACGGTGTTTTATCCTACTTTATCTTATGCAAGAGAAATGGCGCAAATAGGTGTTAAAACTTATTTTTACAATGGGTTTATGCACGCAAAAACTCTATTGGTTGATGATGACAAACTTTCCATTGGTAGTTGCAATTTAGATAACCGCTCTTTTGGGTTAAATTTTGAGAGCACTGTTATACTTTATTCTGAAAAATTAAATGCAGAGTATGCGGAAGAAATGCAAAAAGATATGGCCGAATCCAACTTGGCAGACGAATCATATTTCAAAAAAGCACCTGCGTTAAGTAAAATCGCACAATCAATTTTTCGATTGTTTGCGCCATTGCTTTAAAAAAAGTCCTTAACGGACTTTTTATTTTGCCTTTTTCAGAACAGTTTCAAATTCCTTAATGATTTTGTCTCGGTTGGCCTTTGTTATTAGTTTTATATTTGAGCTTTCTTTGTACTTAAATAATGTTTGCCCACGCTCTTTTTCGTTAGTAGTGTTGACAAAAATTTTTACATCTTTAAACTCAAAATATTCTGGATGTGTCACTGACATCACCGCGCATAAATCGTGCGTTGCAAATTTGTCAGTAGGTAATAACAAATCGTGATATCCATTGTATAGTTTTTTAACTATACTGCCGTATTTACCAAAAGTCTCCCATTTATCAAGTAAAGGTTGTTGTAAAAATACAGAAAGCCCCGCTTCAGATGGACTGATTATGGTTGGTATTCCCAGTTTTGTCACGAAATCAAATGCCTCCGGATCGGAGTATGCATTGAAGCTTGCATAAGGTGTTATGCTTCCTTTCCCGGATATCGTTCCGCCCATTACTATAAGTTGTTTTATTTTGGTTTGAATCTCTGGATATTTTTGTACTGACTTTGCAAGGGTCGAACAAGGTGCAGTGCAGATATATGTTATATTGTCGAATTTGTTCACACAATCCCGAATGGCTTCTTCTGCACCGTATTTTGTGCGATTTATTGTTTTTGTCAATGTGGAAGAAACATTTATCAATGCACCAAGACCACTTTTACCGTGGACATTTAAAGAGGGGGTTTTATGTTTTGCCAATGATTCCTTGGCACCTTGTACTACAGGTGGACTTGTTTTTGAAAAGTTTTCGGTTATATAAAGAGCGTTTAATGTACTTTGTTTTATAGGTTTATTTCCTTTTGTGACGCAGATAAGACGAGGCTCAATCTGTTTAGCCAAAAAACTATAAATCATAGCAACTGAATCATCAACACCTGGATCGACATCAAGTATTATGTTCTTCTTCATAAAACCTCTTTATTTAATTATGGAAAAATAGCTTTTGCTTGCTGTAATTATAATATCGTTTGCTCCATTGCCATTCATATATGTTATTGTGAATGTTGAACCTTCGTAAACTGTTAACATAAAATCATCGAGTTCAAACGCTCTTGAAAGTTCAATTTTGTTGCCATCTTTCTCTATGGAAATTATTTTGTCGCCTTTACTAATCCCTGTAGATGCGAAAAGCGTTCCTACATCCGTTACAATTATGTCTTCTTTGATAAATGTAAGACCCGTGCTTTCCTCATAAACGGCTTTTGAGTTTTCGCCATCGTATTTCAAACCTGAGTCAAACAAATATAAACCCGTTAAGTTTGTGTAGTTTTTATATGTGTTTAATATGTTTTCTGCCACTCCGACAGCAACGCGTACAGGAATTGCGTTGCTATAATCTTCCGAATCTTCTGCACCTGCACTCGGTACACCAATTAACTCACCTTTTTCATTATAAAGTCCGCCTCCGCTGTTTCCTGGGTTAATGGCGGCGTCGAAACGAATAGCTCGATATGAGATGTATTTTTGTTGGAGACCTGGTGTTGTGCTTTCGTTTACGCTCACTTCTATGGGTTCAGATTCTACGCTAATGATTCCACGAGTTGCGCTTAATCCTTCAAAGTTTGGATTACCTATGGCGATGACAGTTGAACCTAGTTTTGGTGTACTTTTCGCAACAGTTACCGCCTTTAATCCATATTCTGATAATTGGTGACCATTAATTTTTAAAACTGCGATATCGTATTCTTGTGTTCCACCAATATATTCGCAAGACAAGACATTGTTTCCCATTACCAAGTTGGAGGCAAAACTGGATGAATCAACATAACAGTATTCAGAACCATAAGGTTGGGCGTAAATATTGTTTGATATATCACCGCTGAAATAATCGCCATTTGCAATTACGTGGTAATTTGTTATGATATAGCCTTCAGTGTCCGAATCGTTAATATAGTAAACTACGCCAGCTCCTGCGGAATAACCGGTATCTGTCTCTGCAACAATTGCGACTGTGGACAAAGCCGCAAGATTGGTCGCTTGCGTTAAATCAGATGTTATAACAACTTCTTCTGTTACCGCTGGGGCAACATACTCCGTTTTAATTTGGCAACCACTAAAAAGAAGTGCGATTGGCAAGATCATTACTGATAATAATGAAAAAAGTTTCTTTTTCATAAAGCTCCTTTAATAAAAAAATTATAACTCAAACAAAAAAAATATGCAAATAATTGAGTTGATTTTAAAGTTTAATGGCTGTTGAGTGTAATGCTGCCTTTTATTTTAAGCCCTATAATGTCAACATAGTCGTAAGTTTTTAAAGGCCTATCTAATGCGGGGATTGAATGTGCACTCACAAAAATCTCATTGTTTTCTATTTTTGTTATAATCAAAGAATGGCTAAATCTTGGAAGTTCTTGTTTTAATTGTATTATATCGCCAATATCCAACTTGTCTAATTTTTCCATTTCTGCAAACACCCCGTATTGTTTTTTTGAAAGCAAAAATTGTTTTAGGTATTCGACTCCTGTCCAGCTAGGAGACCTATCAAATGAATTTTTGTAGAACCAGCCATAATATTTGTCAAAGTTCATTATGCCTCCACCAGCAAGCAGACATTGAGAAACAAAATTAGTGCAATCGCCACCTAAATCGTCGAAGTAGTAAAAAGATGGATTTTTGTCTAGTGCCCACTTCTTTGCATATGCGACAGCGGATTGACGGTCATACTCCTTTATCATATAATTATTTTATATTTTTATGAGAGACATTTATTCTTATAAGTTTTTCAAAGTATTCGATTTCGAGAAGTTTAAAAAATTTAATTTAACTATTGCAATTCATTTTTGTTTATGCTATACTTTGG
>CALWII010000005.1 GCA_944380695.1 uncultured Clostridia bacterium
CATTAGATACAGCATTTTCGAATTTTGCAACATCTCCTTGTGCTTCTTTATCCCCGATCTCTTTTACTATTTTTAATTTATTTTCATAAGAAAAAACATTTTCGAATTCCTGACGACTAATTTTACCAGAAACATAATCATCATAAGAAATCGCTTCTTCTTCTACCAAAGCACGAGAATAAACCGACTTCGGATCCTCAAATAATGTTTCAACATTATTTGCTAAGTGTTTTTCATTTGTTAGTGAAATTCCTATACCAAATCCAAATATTGCCAATCCTAAAGCCACTACAACCGCGCCACTTGGTATAAGTCGATATAAGATGCAACCGCTCTTTTTTGAACTATTTTTATATGGTTTTATTATACCCTTGTTAATCTTTTTCTTCATTAAAATTGATTCCTTTTATTGTTATAATATAATTATTATATACTAACAATTAATAAAAGTCAATATATAAATTTTACATTAAGAATTTTAATTTATTTGCTTAACTTTTAAATATGATTTGTGCGCACTTATCATTAAATTCTAACAACTTTTAAGACATAACATATTTATATTGCTATTATATGTTTAAACAAACTGCTCAAAAACAAGACTGGAAAACATAATGTTTTATTGATTTTTTAATTAAATTTCTTGGCGTTACTATCTCAAACAGTAAATTAACAAAATTTTTTATAGCAAATAGTTTACAACGCTATTGATTTTATGTTTAAAATAAGTTATAATGAACTTGGAGATAATGCTGTTTTGTTGTGTTATGAAAAATATGCTGATATTGAACAAGGAAAAACATTTAGAAGAAAAGAAAGAACTAAAAATGAAAAAGAATAAAAATTTTGAAGTGTAAAATTTTAAAAATTCTGTCACTAAACATTGAAAATGGAAAAATCGAATGTTAAAATTTAAGAAAAGGTTGAAGAAAGAATTTCTTCAACCTTTCGCATTTTATAAAGGAGAAAAATATGAATATTAAAAAATTGTGGCAAGGATATAGATTCCCAAATTGTGAAAATTGCAAAAAGGATTGTCAAGGACATTTGGATTATAATAATATATGTGCAAACTTAAATTATTTGAAAGAATATGCAGAAAAGAATTACGAGAAAAACAAGGAAAGTTTTGGTGAGCTTAAAAAGATAATTGGAAACATAAAACCAAATATCTTTTCTTTTGGATGTGGTCTTGGACTTGACTATGTTGGCGCAAAAGAAATCTTTGGAGATAATTTGAATTACTACGGCATTGAAGAATGTGAGTGGGCAATTAAGAAGACTGATAACTATAAAAACTTTGAGCCAAAGCTGCCAAAAACAATGAAGTTTGATGAAGGAATGTTTTTGCTTACTGCTACGCGTGATAATGCTGTGCTTTGTTTCTTCAATTCGCTATTTACAATTTCTAACAACACAGAGGATTTGCAAAAGCAACTTTTTGAGGCATTGCAAAATAAAAGAAATTTTTATATCGTTTGCGACTATACTATCAACAGCAATTATCACATGCCAAAAGAAGAGCAGGATTTTATAAATGAACTTTTAAGAAGGTTAAATGGGCAATTTAAATTTAAGTGCTTTGAAATTTTAGGCGGAGATGGTATTATTATCTGTGGAGAAAGATAAATAAATGATTTTAAGTGTGTCAAGGCGAACAGATATTCCTGCTTTTTATAGTAATTGGTTTTTTGATAGATTAAAAGAAGGCTTTGTGCTTGTGCCAAATCCTATAAACCAAAACAAAATCGCGAAAATAAAATTAGAGCCATTGAGGATAAAGAGTGTTCAGACAAATTTGATTGGTGAAAAAAGAATTGAAACTCAAGGCAATTTGGAAGGAATTGTTTTTTGGACAAAAAATCCAGCACCTATGTTTAATCGCTTAAATGAGCTTGGTGATATAAAATACTATTTTCTTTACACTTTAAACGCCTACCCTAAACACATTGAAGCCGGCTTGCCAAGTTTAGAGGATAGAATTGAAAGTTTTAAGAAATTGTCTACCCGCTGCCCTGTTATTTGGAGATATGACCCAATTCTGCTTGCTGACGGAATTGATGTGGAATGGCATAAAAAAGAATTTGCTAAACTTTGCAAAGAACTTAAAGGCTATACAAAGCACTGCAAAATTAGTTTTGTTATTGAGAGTTATAAAGGATGTGCAAAAACTGTTTGGGCTCCAACTCTAGCACAAAAGAATGAAATACTTTCGGCGTTTTCAGAGATAGCAAAAGAAAATAACATTCAAATTGAAGCTTGCGCTGAAAGTGGAGATTGGACAAAATTTGGAATTGTTCCAAGCAAATGTATTGATGGCGAGATTTTTGAAGAACTACTCTCCGATAAGTTTAAATCACAAAACATTACAGTTAAACGCAAAAACAATAAAATTGACGGACAAAGAAAATTCTGTGCTTGCATGCCATCAGTGGATATTGGACAGTATGACACCTGCCGTCATAGTTGCAATTATTGTTATGCCCGCAAAAGCACACTAAAAAGTATGCTAGATCCACTTAATGGCGAGATTTATGAAAGAAAAACAGAATTAGAATTTGATTATAACTAATTGAAAAACACAACATAACCCACCATAACACAATACAACACTTGCACAAATTTGTGATAGATTTGTAGAAAATTTGTAGAAAACGAGCAAAATTTGATCTTTTTATGTTGGTTTTGGTCAAAATTGAACTTAAAAAATCGAGCCCCCATTTGAGACAATTCTCTCATTTGTGGGTTATTTTTTTGCATAAATAAGAACCTGCGTTGCAGAACCTTGCGTAAACTAAAAAAAATCTAGCGAAGTCAAAAATCGCTAGATGTCCCTAAAATAAAGGAATTTATGGTGCTCCACGAGGGATTCTAACCCCCAACCCTTGGTTCCGAAGACCAATGCTCTATACAGTTGAGCTAGTG
>CALWII010000006.1 GCA_944380695.1 uncultured Clostridia bacterium
CCCACCATTTAATCCTATAGGTGCGAGTTTGCGGATTTCTTTACCCCAAACATCTTTTGAAGACCTTTTAATTTTTCCTAAAAGTGGATTGGCTGCCACATTAAGCTGGTTCGCAACCACACCAAGATAGACGGTTTTTAATGCGTTGTCAGCATTAGTTAAATTAACCATAATTTCCCCCTTTTAAAAATCAACTAAACATTTTCTCCACTAAAATTTTAGCCTCGCTTAGCGTTTGTGGAGCGGCTGGTTTTTGCCCAGCCACTTTTTCTCCCAAATCGCTGTTGATGACAATAGGTGGTTTTTGATTGTTTAGTTCTTTCATATAATTTTCGACGACGAGGTTTTTCAGTTCCTCATCTTGAAACACATATTTTTTGATAATCGGATTATCCTTCTTTGATTGTCCACTTTCCAATTTAGTTAAAGCTAAATTTTTATATAGGACATCAAATTCAGGTTTACCATTATGTTGAAGAGCAAGACTTTTCAACTCATCCGCAAATGGCACGGCATCAGCGTTATTCAAAAGAAACTTTTGCAATTCGCTTTCGACGACACTAACATCGGGTACGGTTGTTGCAACAGCTTTTTCCTTTTCCAATTCGCTTAACCGTTGGCTTTTTCTTGTGAATTCAGCTTCAAGCGAATTGTAGGCCGCCAGCAAAGCCTCCGCCGACTTAAATTTACCGAACTCACTATTTGTTTTTTGGGAGCCACATTCACTATCGACACTTGTACTTTCTGCCTTCACTGTGGCATTTGTCTGTTCCAATTGTGGTTGTTCCCTATTTTCAATTTCACTCATTTGTGTTCTCCTTTAAATGTTTTTTGTGCTCTCTGATATGTGACAAAAATTTTTCTTCCAAAGTGCAGTCAACCAAAGATTTTTCTTCATAATCTCCACTTAACATAAAAGCAATATGTCTATCAATGTGAAGAGCGTGATTATCTATTTCTAACACTTTAGCTGTTTCACCCGCCAACAATGTCAAATTTTCATTGTCAGCTTTCTTAATATGGAGCTCGTTCAAATCTTGTGCATTCTCCCAAATTCCAAGTCCCAAAAGTTCCAAAACTTTCACCTTCATTCTTGTGGTAAGTTTCCCATCTTCATCTTGTAAAAGTCCTGCATTTAACAGGTCAAACACCATCTGCCTTTTACTCGCTATGCTTTCACCCAACTCATTTTCAGTTTCTAACTCAATGTCATCACTAGAAATGTCACTAGAATTAAAATAAAACATTTCAACTTCACCACGGTCACCAACGATGCGTGCAAGTCTTGGCAATAAAGCAAATTGTTTATATAATCTTAATATGAATTGACTTATACATTTTAGAGCATTTTTTAGTTCATCTGCACTTGTTCTTAATCGAAGCTCATCTTGTTCTATCATAAGTTGATATGTTACACCAGAAAGATTTGCGGAAGAAACTTCAGTGTCAAGAAGTTCAGTCACACCACTAATATTTCTAAATTCTTCGAGTAAAAATGCCTCTTCTTTTTCAAAATCGGAAGAAAGATTTTCTCCTTCCAAAAATTCAGGAGAATTTGCACCTTGCCTATAAACTAAAATTCTACCAGGGCATAAACCTTCATCTTCCAAGTTTTCCACATCGATTGAGCCATCTTCGACTTTTAAAACTCCCATAGTAAGACGATTCATAAATTCAATCTTTCTGTTTTTAATAGCGTTGTATGCTCGTTGTACGGGCACAAGTCTGTCAACTATTGAGCCACCCCAGAACGAGCCAATTTGCGTTAAACTTGTCTGTCTTATAAAAGGGAAATCTCTTATTCCATCTTTCCCAATAGCATAAGGCAAATCTCCATCAAAAAACAGTTGGTCACCCACTACGATAGTAAGTCTACCGTTTTTATGTTCTTTGCTTGGTTTTTCATATTTTTCAATAACCAAAGCACTGTCTTTTTTTACTCCTTGGCAAATTTTAGGTGCTGAACTAGAATAACCCAACCCTCCAAATCCTATGCTGGTGGAAGAAAGCGAAAAAACATTTAAGTCAGAGCCATCTACATCAAGTCCATATATGCTCTTAATTTGCGAAGTACTAACTGCTCGTGCGTGAATAATGCTCTGACATTGTCCTATGTCACTGTTTGTGAAACTGTCAGGGTATATCTCAAAAGGTGAGCATACTGAAACTTCAACTTCGCCACTTCTTATAGGTTGGCCGTCCTCCAAAGCTACCACTTGTCCTAATGATGAATTCCACACGACCTTATAAAAAGCCGTTCCACACACTTCACTCCACTGCATAGCCTCACCTATTTTTTTAGACAAGTTTAATTTAGATGAAATGGAGTCTAAAATCTTTTTTGATACTTTGGCAGCATAAACATCTTTCTCATCATTTGAAGCGGGAAGAACAGTGGCCTTTGGTTTTATTTGTGCAAGTTTAGCGAGTCGAATTTCAACCAACGGAGCAATATGATTAAATATTTGACGCTCCTCCCAGTAAAATTGTTTATCTTGGTCTTCCAAATTTCCACCATAACCGATATTGCAAAATTGATTACCTAGATAGAAATTCATATTCATCTGCCATTGAGTTTCAAATGGCTTACGAGCAAAAGCACGCTGATTAAAATCATCAATAACGCTTTTTACAAGAGCTTGTTGTTCTTTTGACATTTTTTTCATTTTTCCTCCCTTTTTAACCTTTTATTAATTTTAAATGGCGATTGAGCTGGTTTAGGAATTTGCAGTTTAGCTATTTCTACATACATATCTCTTAAACAATCTTTGCAAAAAGCTAACTCTCGTTTAAGAAATCCTTTGGTGGAAAGTTGATAATCAGCAAGATTATTACAACCAGCAAAGTCACATTTACTCGGGTGCTTGCATTTTTCTATTTGCATTTTTTTTCTCCTCCTCTAACAATTGCATAAGTCTGGCTTTTTCTTGAAGAAGTTGTTCAAGACTCATCGATTCATATTTGTTCTGCACTTCAGAAAAAAATTTTTCGTAAACGAGTTTTATTGCTGCCAAATCAGGAGAAAAATGCTTTTTTGTAACTTTTTTTTTACAAAGCAACTGTTTTCCATCTTCGTCAACAACAAACTCACTAATCTCTTCATCAGTGTCGTATCCTACTGCTTTTTTAACAAGAGCTTGTTTCAGTTGTTCTTCATCAAGCTTTTTCAAACTGCCCTCCTTTTTGCTATGCAAGGATTTTAAAACTAAAATTCTTGCTATTCAAGGATATGTGCCAAAAATTTAAGAAACAATTATGCACAAAATTTAAAAGTTAGAGTAATATGATTATGTAGAGGTCATAATGAAAAAACTGCTTGAATTTAAAGATGTCAATTTTTACTATCAAACAAAAAAAGAAGAAATTCACGCTTTAAGCGATTTGAATTTTTCTGTTGACGAGCTTGAATTTGCCTCTATAGTTGGCCCAAGTGGTTGCGGTAAAACAACGATTTTGTCCTTAATAGCAGGTCTTTTGCCTGTAAGCTCCGGCAGTATTATTCTTGGCGGAGAAAAAGTCGGCAAAGAAAATCACCAGCAAATAGGTTATATGTTTCAGCGCGACCATCTTTTTGAATGGCGAACTATATGGAAAAATATAACTCTTGGAATAGAACTAAAAAAACAAAACAACAAAGAGGAAAAATTTGAACTCGCACGAGAACTATTAAAAAAGTATGACCTTTACGGCTTTCAAAACCGCAAACCACGCGAATTAAGTGGCGGTATGCGACAAAGGGTTGCATTGATAAGAACACTTGTATTAAACCCGATGTTATTGCTACTCGACGAACCATTTTCAGCACTAGATTTTCAAACAAGAATAAGTGTTTGCGATGATGTATTTAACATAATCAAAAGCGAAAAGAAAACAGCTATTTTGGTGACCCACGATATTTCAGAAGCAATAACAATGTCAGATAAGTTGATAATACTTTCCTCTCGTCCTGCCACCGTGAAGCATATTGAAATTCTAAATCACAATGGAGAAACCCCACTCGCAAGGCGTGAAGACCAAAACTTTGGTGCACTTTTCGACTTTGTGTGGAAAAAGCTTACAAATGAAACCGAAAAAACTTAAATTACCAAAATGCGCACCTTTTTCTAAAGCGCACGAACGATATTTGCGCAAATTAAGAAATGATAAAATTTTTGTCCTGTTTTTTCAAATTTTAATTTTAGTCGCAGTAATCGGCCTTTGGGAATTACTCGCTCAAACAAAAGTTATTGACCCATTTTTTATGAGCAGTCCTTCTAGGATATTTAATATGCTTTCATCATTATTCGCAAGTGGAACGATATGGGAGCATATTGGTATAACACTAATGGAAACCCTATTGGGTTTCGCAATATCAACGATAGGCGGAACTCTTATAGCTGTTATTCTTTGGTGGAGCGAAAAATTGAGGCGAATTCTTGAACCATATATAATAGTTCTCAACTCGCTTCCAAAAATTGCTCTTGGGCCAATAATAATCTTATGGGTTGGTTCTGGTATGGGTGCGATAATAATAATGTGCACTTTGATATGTATTGTAATGACTACAATCACTATGCTAAATGCATTCGTTACTTGCGATAACGATAAAATACAACTCATGAAATCTATGAAAGCTAATAAAATTCAAATATTTTTTAAGTTGATATTACCTAATGCGATGAACGAATTTATCTCTATTCTTAAAATAAATGTTGGTCTAGCTTGGGTTGGAACTATAATGGGAGAATATATCTCATCTAGTGCTGGACTTGGATATTTGATTGTTTATGGAAGCCAAATTTTTAGAATTGATTTAGTTATGGCAAGCACTGTTCTGTTGTGTTTACTTGCAGCTATAATGTATATAATTGTAAGCTTAATAGAAAAATGGCATAACCGCTAGCACTTCTTATTATAAAAAGCGATTTCAATTAAGAACAACCCAACACCGACAATGCTTGCAATAGGATACAAAAAACTTACAATTGAACCAAACCCTAAAACAGAGATTAAAAGAGGCAGTATAACAGCAATTAAAACCGACCAGCTTGTTTCTACACCAAATCTTTTCAAGGCTAATCGACTCGTCCACACCAAAGAAAAGAAAGTTGTTATACAACCTGAAAAAATCACAAATCTTATCAGCATTGAAAAAGGAAAACCCGAAATAGATAGTAGTGGCATTTGTTCACTTATAGACTCTGGATTAGACAATAAAACAATGTTGGTAATCAACAATAAAGCAGAAAGCACGAAACTCGAAATTAAACTCACACTAGCTTTCTGCTTTTTTGTTAGATTTTCGCCTGTTTTTGATATTACTATTCCTGAAAATGAAAAATTTAACAAAATGTACAAAACGGAAAAAAAGGCTCCGGCAAACGCATTTTGAGAAAAAGGGACATTTGCGACTCCATTCCAGTTAGAAAAAAGAACGACAAGCATACTGACCACAGTAAATGGAATTATTAGGTTATTAATAATTGCCAAAGAATTAACTCCCTTTTTTATAACAACGACTGCGACAACAATCAAAAAAATAACAACAAAGGTTTTAAGAAAAAAGTTCTGAGGTACAACCTGAATAGTGCCGGCGAGCATAGACGAAGTAAAAATAAGGCTGATTATAAGACAAAGAAAAGAAAATATTTTTGAGTTCTGTAACTTGTTTAGAATGTGGGAACAATTCATAAAAAAATAAATTACAAAAAAGAAAAAGAAAAAACATAAAGGTATTAAAAAATAAGATATGTTACCAAAACGCGAAAAAAACACTGCAACTTCTTTTCCACTTGCAAAGCCAGAACCAATTACTGTTCCTATGATAATCATAACAGAGGAAAAAGACTTTTTCATAAAATTAAATATATTTATTTATTTTTTAAAAAATTACGCATTATATGAATATGCAAAAGCTTTTTCCTATTTATTTTTTAATAACTCTATTTTTATGTGGACTGTTCTGCTGTCTCTTGCCATATCCTTTTTTAGAAACGCAAGCTAACATTAGTAGTAGCGATATATTTGATATAAACAATTATTATGAGGAAGAGGAAGAAATTCTTCCGCCCAAACCAAAAATAAGCGTTTCAAATTTGAATTGGTTTGACACCGTCAATGCTATGTTCCCTACTTACGAAAAAACAAGAGTGATAGACATAAAAAGTGGCAAAACCTATTATGTTTATAGAAATGGCGGGCACAATCACGCAGATGTGGAACCAATAGACGAGGACAATACGGAAATATTTCACAGCATTTATAATTATCAGTGGAGTTGGGCAAGAAGACCTGTTTGGGTGGAAGTTACTAAAAACAATTTTGTTTGTGGGAGTATAAATGGCTACCCACACGGGCAAAGCTATATTGCAAACACTGGAATGAACGGACATACTTGTATTCACTTTTTGATGAGTAAAACCCACGGGACAAAACGCGTTGATGAAGCCCACCAGGAAGCTGTTAAGTATGCATACGACCATAGAGATGAAATAGATAAATATCTATAAATTTCATTAAAACTTTAAAAAACAAAATAATAAGTTGATTTTGTGAATAAAAACAAAAATACAAATTAATAGCAAAAAAAATTCGCAAATTTAATTTGTTTGCGAATGAAAATAAGATTTTTTATATGTATTAAAAATATTTTATTTATTTGTGATAAGAAGTCCCTTGCAAAATATTAAAAGCTCGATAAATTTGTTCAATTATCACAACTCTTGCCAAATTATGTGGCAAGGTAACCTTCCCTAGTGAAATTTTATTTTTAATAGCTTCTTTAACTTGGTCACTTACGCCACAACTACTTCCTATAACAAATGTTAATACACTCGATTTTTGCACATTAGATTTAATTAGTTGAGCTATTTGCTCACTTGTCACCAAGCACCCTTCTCTATCAAACAAAAAACTGATACCAGATAAATTTTCTATTATAGAAAACCCCTCTTTGTTTAGCGTTTCAGTCACAGAAGAGGTGTTATTTTTTTCTTGCAATTCTATTATTTCAAATTTGCAAAATTTTTGTAATCTTTTTATGTATTCATTTTGGGCGTCAACCCAAAATTTTTCTTTCAACTTCCCAACACAAACAAGTCTAATCTTAATCATAAAACACCCCACACAAAAGTGAATACAGTTAAAACCCCCATTAACGCAATACACCACCACAACAAAAATTTCCCTAAAAGAGGAGGCGAGAACTTTTCTTTTTCAGTTGGATTCATAGCAAATAATTGTTTTATTATTTCTAATCTTGGGTCTACCAAAATCTCATCTCCACCAATAATTCCACGCTTTGTGTTTTCCAAGTCATAAAAATAGGCTTCTTTAATAAGCTTTTTTTGAACTATTTGAGCAGCCTGCTCAAAGTTGGTTTTTAACTGCAAGCTGAATAATTTTTTACATAACAAGACAAGCAGATAAGTAAATAACAGTATAACAACAAATGAAAGCAAAACTCCTAAAAATATATTTGACGAAATAACCGTAAAAAATGTTTCATAAAGTTTACCAAAAGGAAGGTTGTTCACTCTAGAAAAAACTACATAAACACTTAAAGCGTTATTTATAAAATGAACAATCATAGCTGGATAAATAGAATTAGTCATAACAGTAAGGAAACCTAAAAACACTCCAATGATTGTAGCATAAAAAAATTGCTCAATGTTTAAATGCAGAAGACCAAAGAGGACACCTGAAAAAATTATAGCCTTCCACATCCCCATCGGCCGTAAAGATTTTAGCAACATACCTCGATGCACAATTTCCTCACAAAAACCAGGTAACAAAGCTGAAAAAACTAAATTTAATAAAAGCGAAAGAAAATTATAAGAGCTTGGCATTAATGAAGTGGAATGTTCATAACCGAGAAAGTCTATAAAAGAGTTAAATATTGAGGAAACAAAAACATTTAGAAAGAAAATAATTGCCCCTATCAAAATTGAAAGCCAAACAATTTTTTTTGAGACTCTTTTACAACCAAAATATTCAAAAGTACAAGCAGGCTTTTGTTTTTTAAAAAGTGAAAACAACAAAACGCTAACACCTAATAATAACAAAATCTGCACGACAAATGTAAAAAACCAACCGGCATAAGAACCGAATACACTTAATAAATCGAAGGCAGAAATAATCCTCAATCCGACAAATAATATCACGATAACAGCATAGATTATCAATGAGTAGTTAAAATTCTTTTTGTTTTCTTCCATAGTAACTATTATATTCCCTTTGTGTGATTATAATGCTCCAAATCCACTTAAAGTATTGAATAAAAACAAAACAACAGCAATCCCCATACTTATCCAAAGCAAAATAGGATAAGGTTTGTCTTTTATTTGTTTAGTTTTGCCGTCTTTTATCTTTTCATCTTCGACAGGGTTGTCTTCATTTATTATTTCGTGATTTTTATGCTTAAAATAAAACTTTTCAATTAAGAAAATCAATCCGGCAGCGACAAACACAAGCGCAACGCTTAATACCCACTGCCAAGCATTATAAACCATATTAATTGAACCATAATGCAATGCGATATAATTCATTACAAGAACCATTGCATTGTTTAAGAAATGTACAAGCATTCCACTGAAAAGCGAACCTGTACGCAAAACCAACCAAGCTAACACCACCCCTAATGCAAATTGATATAAAAGTTGCTCTATTGAACCGTGAATGAAAGCAAACATAGCAGCCGAAATAAAAATGGCTGAAACTTGATTAAATTTGCTCAAAAGCCCATTCAAAATTATACCTCTAAAAATCAGTTCCTCAAATATGGCCGGCAAAACAGCCATAAGCAATATCGCTAAAATTAGCCAGCCGACATTATCCATTGGTAAGTCAATGCTTGAAAATTGAAACCCACCTAACTCTAATAAGTGATTAAACCCTCCAATAAAATATTGAAGACCAAAAAGACATATTAATGCGACAGCGAAACACATAACAAAATCCCAAATATTAAGCTTAAATTTAAGTTTCACTGCTGAAAAACTGATATTTCTTTTTTTATTAAAGCAAAAAAACAATATAGCAAATCCTACGGGTGCAAAAAAGCAAGAGATTATAGTATACGCTAACGATTTAGACATTTGTTCAACAGTCTGTTCAATTTGGCTGGAAACAAGCCCCATAAAAATGATTGCAACAACCATAATTAGATATGGCGCTATAATTGCACAAAAATAAGCGATACCTGTGTCGGAGATATCATAATAATTTCTTTTTGTGAACGGCTTTTGTTCGATTTGTTCTTTTTTCATAGAAAAAGTATACAACATTTTACTTGACTTTGCAAATATATTTGATTAAAATTCCAATATGAACATATATGAAATAGAAGCCCTTAAATTAGCAAAAAAGGCGTCAGCATTAGGAGAAATCCCTGTCGGTGCTGTAATAGTTAAAGATGGCAAAATTATTAGTAAAGGCTACAACAAACGAGAGTGCAAACAGATGGCGACGAAGCACGCAGAAATAATTGCAATAGAAAATGCGTGCAAAAAATTAAATTCTTGGCGACTTGACGAATGCGAAATGTATGTAACTCTTGAACCCTGTCCTATGTGTGCTGGTGCAATCGCTAATGCAAGAATAAAAACTCTATATTATGCCACTGAAGAAAAAACCTCTTGCGACCACCTTTTAGAAACTATTTTAACTTCAAATCGTTTAAATCATAAAGTCGAAATAAAAAGATGTAAAGGTGAAGAAGAGGCACAAAAGCTTTTACAGGATTTTTTTAAAAATAAACGAAAACTAAAAAATCAATAAAATCAATCTTTACCATTTAACAAATCAAACAAAAGCGCACGAAATTCTTCGTTAGATATTTCCCCTTTATCTCGCATATTTCTTAATAACTTTATCTTTAATTGTAGCTTTTCAACATTTTCATTTTGAATTTGATTTTGCATTTTTAGGACTACTCTTCGTTTGTCATCAGTTGAAAACGCCAGATACAAAGCAATAGCATTGAGATTTGCGAAAACTCCTCCGAGGAGTGTAAAAAAACTCGAAGCGAAAATTAACGATTTATATCTTTTCTTTTTATAATATTTTACAGCAATTAACATAAGCGTTCCAGCAATAAGATTAAAAACCCCAAAAGCCAAACAAGTGTAACCAATTATTTTATTCTCTCCAACGCCTACTACCATCCCTTTACCCGTGTTAGACAAACCAAAATAACCGTATTTTAGCAACTCACAAATACAAACAATAAAAAGTATAATCGATAATATTATCGAAATAATACCGCTTATTCTATATAAATCTTTTCTAGTCAGTGCCAAAAAACTCCTTTTTTAAAGTTTGTGTAAGATTTGCATAAAGCAACGCAAACTTAATTGTGAGAAATTTTGTTAGTCTATTATAACACATAATCATAAAAAAAAAGAAAAAGTTTGCTTTATTGCTTTAATTTATTTACAAAAACTAGTATACTTAAAACAGAGGTCGGTTATGAAAAGATTAATAGTGATTACAGGGGCATCTAGTGGAATTGGCTTGGAGATTAAAAAAATTTTTGAAAAAAAAGGTGACAGAGTTGTTGACTTTTCTCGTTCCTCAAACGAGTACCCTTGTGATGTAACAGATAAAAATTCAATTGCAAACGCATTCTCAAAATTAGGAGAAGAAAAAATAGATATATTAATCAACTGCGCTGGGCAAGGTCTTTCGGGAGCTGTGGAACTGACAAGCGACGAACAAATACGAAAACTTTTTGATTTAAATTTTTTTGGCCTAATTGATGTAACTAAAACTGCGCTCCCAAAACTTTCACCAACAGGGAAAATCATAAATATCAGTTCGACTTGTGCTCTCTTTCCCCTTCCATTTCGGGCATATTATTGTGCCAGCAAGTCTGCTGTCAGTATGGTAACGGACGGATTGAGAATGGAACTTAAAAACACTAAAATACAAGTGGCAAGCGTATGCCCGGGAGAAATAAAAACAAAGTTTACAAAAAACAGAGTCAAAAATTATGAAACAAACGAAAGATATCTTGATTCGGTAGAAAAATCAACCAAATTTGTTGATTCTCACGAAAACAAACGAATGCCTGCTGATGTAGCTGCAAAGAAAATAGTAAAATTTATTGAAAAAAAGAAATTAAAACCACAAATTATAATCGGAAAACAAAAAGTATTATACTTTTTTCAAAAAATCTTTCCAAAAACAGTAATTATAAAAGTTATTCAAAAGCTTTTTGTTAAATAATTAATGGAAAAGAATGGTAGCAAATTTAAACGCTTTCATAATATTTTTATGTTAAATAAAAGATAATCACTATTGTTTGTTTTAATAAAGAATATAAAAACTAAAAAAATAAAAAATACAGTCACATTTTAATAAAATTTTTAATACACTATTAGTGGAGGCAAAAATGAATTACGAAAGATGCTATAAAAGTGGCTGTTATTTTGATATGCCAGCTTGTTGTCCCCGATGCCAGCATCAAAACTGTTGCAATCCGCCTTTGCCTCCAGCCTGCAGTCACCACTGTGGCCCGCTAGGTTGTGGCTACTTAAACATTGCGATACCTATTGGTTTAATACTTCTTGCTGGCGGAATAATGATCGGTCAGAATTGCGGACAAAAACGACCCTAACGGGTCGTTTTTTTTACCAAGACTGCTATCTTTTATAAAGATTTATACTCCTCTAACAAGGATTTTAAAAATTTAAATACTTCGTCAAATGTTGCGGGATTTTCCAAGTCACAACCAGCATCTTTTAAAATCTCAATAGGCGGTTTTGAACAACCGGCTGAAAGAAACTTTATATATTTCTCAACAGCATCTCGCTCTCCATTTAAAATACGACTGACAATATTGAGTGCGCTAATCAGTCCTGTCGCATATTTGTAAACATAATATGAACTATAAAAGTGTGGTATTCTTGCCCATTCATATCTTATTTCATCAATTAAAGCGACCTTGTTGCCGAAATAAAATTTGTTTAGTGAATAATATTTGTCACAAAGCATTTTAGTCGATAAAGAGTTACCGTCTTGAATTTGAGCGTGAACCCAATCTTCAAATTCTGCGAACATAGTTTGACGAAAAATAGTAGATTTTACATTTTGAAACATATTGTCCAAAAGTGCCAGCTTTTCTGCACTTGAAGACAATTTATTTAACATATAAAAATTTAGCAACATTTCATTAACGGTGCTTGCAACCTCGGCGACAAAAATAGAATAGTCTGCCTCTTCGAAGATTTGTGATTGTTCTGATAAATATGAGTGAACACTGTGTCCCATTTCGTGTGCCAAAGTTTCAACTGACCTAAAATCCCCAACAAAATTCATCAATATTACAGGATTTTTACGGTACGCACCACTTGAATAAGCTCCTGAAGCTTTTCCAACATTTGGGAAGACATCAACCCAGTTTTGGTTATAAGCTTTTTCAACAATTTGTTCGTACTTTTCACCCAGCACTTTTGTCGACTGTTTAAGCAAGTCAAAAGCCTCCTCATAGGAATATTTTTTATTTAAAGACCGCCCAATTGGTGCAAATTGGTCAAAAATACTAAACTTTTTTAATTTTAATTTATTTTTTTTAATTTCGAAAAAATCATATAAAAATTTTATATTGGATTTAACACTTGCTATCAGGTTTTTGTAAACCTCTTCACTGATTTCTTCCTCATAAAGTTCGCTCGCCAATGATGAAGAATATTTCCTAACTTTTGAAAAATAACAATCCGCTTTAACAGAAGCTAGATAATTTTGTGCAAGAAAATTGGAAAAATTACCAAAAGCCCGATTAATATTTTTCATAGCATTTTTTCTTAATATCTGGTCTTTAGAATTGGTATACAAACTCAATTTTGCTTGGTCAAGCTTATGGGCTTTTCCTTTGCTATCATAAACATCATCAAACTTTAAGTCCACATCAGAAAAAGCATCAAAGCTATGTGAAAAACCACCCAAAAATTCACCCATACCTGAAATTAGCACTTCTTCATTGGCTTCCAAAATATGAGGTTTTTGTTTAATTATATCGTGAAAATAAAGTTTATGATTAAAAAATTTTGGACATTTTTGTAAAGTCTGCAATTTTTCATCACTAAATTTTGAAACTTCTGGTGTTATAAAAGCGGTTGCCACAGAAAACAATGTATTAACACGAATTGTTGCGTCCTTCATTTTCTGCCCCTTTTCATCCGCAATATTTTCGTTATGGCGACTGTATGCATAACAGCCCAAAATCTCTAATTCCTGTGAAATTTTGCTTTCTAAATCAAGCGCATCAAGCAAAATTTCATCTTGGTCTAATTTTCCCTCGAACTTTTTAAAAAGATTTTTTTTATTTTCCAACTTCGAGAGTCTTTCATAGAACTCCTCATCATCGGAGCAATATCCGGACAAATCCCACTTATATTTGTCTGCGACTTGATTTCGTTTCATATTACCTCACAAAATATTTCGAAACTTTAAATTCATTCCAAGGAGTGTCTGTCAAATTTGGTTCTGCCAAAAACTTCATCATTTGTTTAGTAACAGGATGCTCAAACTCCAATCTTCCAGCCCATAAAGCGAGATTGCCTTTCTGTGCTTTTTTGTTGTATTTCATATCTCCAAAAATAGGATAACCTATATTTGCTAGCTGTACTCTAATTTGGTGTGACCTACCGGTAAGAATCTGGACTTCCAAAAAAGAATGATTTTCATTTTTTTCCAAACAATTATAAACAAGTTCTGCTTTTTTTACACCGCTTTCTAACTGTGGAGCGATTGTTACTATATTCCTTTTCTCATCTTTTTTTAGATAATTCACAAGTCTCTGTGTATTATTTTTAACCCGTCCTTCTGTTACGCAATAGTAAAGTTTTTTAAATTTTCCAGATTGCATCTGGGAAGAAAGTCTCGAAGCAGCTTTAGAAGTTCTTGCAAAAACCATAAGACCACCGGTTGGCCTGTCAAGTCTATGAACCAGTCCGATAAAGGCCTCTCCTGTTTTGTTATACTTTTCTTTAACATAATTTTTTACTTGACTTAATAAATCACTATCGTTAGAATTGTCTGCCTGTGACGGAACATTATGGGGTTTAATTACTACAATGATTTGATTATCTTCATAAACTACTTGCATTTTTCCTCCCAAACTTTAAACCCAGAATTACCACAAGGAAGGATAATCCCTTCTTTTGTAGGAAGTCCAATTTCATCGGCGCTGACATTCTCTTCGCCAAAAATTAAAGATAAAACATTTTTGATAACGCCAGCCTGCAACCCTGTTGTATAAGAATTAATTAAAACAAAAAGCGGATTATCGCTTAAAACCTGTTTTGCCAGTAAAACGAAATCGTAAAGGCTGTCTTCGAGCTTCCAAATTTCACCGTTCGGCCCTCTGCCGTAACTAGGTGGATCCATTATGATTGCGTCATATCTGTTTCCACGGCGTATTTCTCTTTCGATAAATTTTTTGCAGTCGTCGACAATGAACCTAATTGAAGTAATGTAATTTAACTTTGCGTTTTCTTTGGCTCTTTCGACCATTCCTTTACTTGCATCGATGTGCGTAACTTTTGCTCCTGCACGAGCACACACAACAGAGGCAGCTCCCGTATAAGCAAACAAATTTAGCACTTTTATTTCACGATTCTGTTTGCGAATAAGTTCACTCATACGGGACCAATTAACAGCTTGTTCTGGGAAAAGTCCTGTATGTTTAAATCCCATAGGTTTAATTAAAAATTTCAAATTTTCCCATTCAACAGTCCACTGTTGAGGATATGGCAAATAATCCTCCCAATGTCCGCCACCTGAAAGAGAACGAATGTATTTGGCGTGAACTTTTTGTGGACGAATGTTCTGTTTTTTCCAAATGACTTGTGGGTCAGGCCGAGTGAGAATAACATCTCCCCATTTTTCAGTTTTTTCGCCATCGCCGGTATATAAAACTTCGAAATCTTTCCACCCTTTTGCGACTAACATAATTCTCCTTAATCTTTAAATTTAACCAAAATACTTGACTCACCAACTTGCACTTCTTTGCAAATTGTTTCGTTTTGCATATCTGCAACTAATTCTTTAATTAAAACAGCTTGTTTAATCATATCCTCATACTTGGCAATTAATTTAGACATATCGTTGTCTTTCGGTTTAAAGCAAGCCACAATTCTTTGGTCGACTCTAAAATCGGCCTCTTTTCTTAAAACTTGTAGGCTTCTGACAAATTCACGATAATATCCCTCATTGATTAATTTTTCATCTAGAGTGATATCAAGCACAACGGTGATATCGTTTTCGTGTGAAATCACGAACTCTGTGCGTGGTCTTTTCTCTAAAAAGAACAAGTCGCTGTCCAAATCTTTAAATTTATCAATGCTAACTTTACCTTGTTTATATTCTTTAACAAGTTCGTCCATTTTTTCTTGGGTCGTTGTTGTAAGAATTGTCTTTAAAACTTGAACTTCACCCTTTAGCACAGCTCCTGCTTTTTTGAAGTTAACAGAAAGAAATTCGTGATTAAAAATGCTGTCATCGTCAATTCTAACGAGTTCCTTCACATTTAATTCCTCTTTTATGATATCGCCAAAATCTTTAATAACTGCATTAATTTTTTCATCTCCGCCAACAAACATTTTTCTCAAAGGCTGTTTAACTTTGATTTGATTTTCATTTCTTAATCTTGAAGCAGAAGAAATAATATCTCTTGCGATTTCAACTTCTCTAACTATATTATTAAATCTTTTCCCTTCGGCTTTTGGGAAACCACTTAACATAACGAATTCTGGCGAATTTTTTTCGATTTCTCTAACCAAATTTTGCCAAATATATTCGCTCAAAAAAGGAGTAATAGGTGTCATAACACGAGCTATGTTTTTTATTGCATAGTAAAGGCAGTAATACGCTACCAATTGATCATCTTTATCATCAGCCTTCCAAAATCTTCTTCTATTGCTTCTAATATAGAAATTAGATATATCATCGACGAGTTTTTCAAAATCGTGAACCACATTAAAACATTTATCTTGGCTATAATTTATATCGCTGTCTTCGATAAATTTATTAACACTTTCTAAAATCCATTTATCAGCATTAGTTAAAGATTTATAATTTAAAACGAAATTTTGTAAATCTGGGTTGTCAATGCAAGCATAAGTGTTAAAGAAAGTGTAAACACTCCAAAATGTTAAAAGCTTTCGTCGTGCTTCATCTGTAAGCGAAAATCCAAAACGCATATCATTAGCAGGCGAAGAAGATGAGAACAAGTATCTTATGACATCTGCACCGACTTTATCTGCGATAATATCGGCTTCCAGCGAATTGCCACCGCTCTTGTGGAATTCCCCACCGTGTTCATCTTTAACATATTGATAAGTTACAACCTTTTCATAAGGTGCTTTCCCGGTTAAAACAACACTCATAATCAACAGAGAGTAGAACCATCCTTTGATTTGCTCAATCATTTCGCAAACATATTCTGAAGGGAAATTTTGCTCAAAGAACTTTTTATCTGTAAAATATTTTTTTGTGCTAAATGGAGTAATACCAGCGTCCAACCAAACATCACCAACTTCTGGTGTTCTTGTAAGAATCTGTCCACAATCACATTTGATTTTTATTTCATCTATCCACGGTCTATGAATATTTGGCAATTTATCAACTAAAGTTGGATTAATTGCTTTTTCTTTGAGTTCTTCCTTGCTACCAATTATGTGGACTTTGCCACACTTTTGGCAAACATAAAAAGGAAGAGGAAGCCCATAAAAACGACTTCTTGAAATATTCCAATCACCCATATTAGTGAGCCAATCAGCCATACGCTTTTTCGCATAAGCTGGTTTAAATTCAACATTTTCGATTGCTTTTAATGCTAACGGCCTAATTTCGTCCATTTTTATAAACCAACCACTGATAAGTTTATAAACAAGGTCGGTTTTACATCTCCAGCAATATGGATAGCTGTGTTTATATTTATGTGCATAAAGTAATTTGTTGTCTGCTTTTAGCCTATTAGCGACAATGTCAGCGACCTCGCTAGCCTTTTTACCTGCTAAAAACCCGCAGTTATCAAGCAAAACACCTTGCTCGTTAATTGGACATATTTCAGGTAGGTTTAAAGTTTGACCGAGTTCAAAATCTTCTACTCCGCAACCTGGTGCTATATGAACAACACAAGACCCCTCAACATTATCAACCAAATCCCAAGCAACGATTTTATGTGCAAATTTTTGTTCGCTTAATTCTGGGAAACAGGTTTCATATTCTAATCCAACAAGGTCCTTACCCTTAAATTCTTTAATAATATCAACTTTTTCCTTTAGAATTGACAATCTGTCCTTTCCCAACACGAGTTTTTCGCCGTGAAAATCAACGAGAACATAATCTAAATCAGGATGAACAGCAAGGGCAACATTAGCCGAAAGTGTCCAAGGTGTTGTAGTCCAAGCGACCATTTTAAAATCTTTATTTTTAACAGGCAGTTTAATAAACAAAGCTGTGTGTTCAACCTCGTGATAAGCAGAAGACATTTCGTGTTCTGAAAGACTTGTACCACATCGTGGGCACCAAGCCATAGGTCGATTTTTTCTTACAATCCAGCCCCTGTTGTCACATTCTTTCAAAAAATGCCAAAGTGAAACAATGTTATGATCGGAATTTGTGTAATAACTGTTATCCCAATCCATCCACTGCCCCATTCTGATACTTTGCTTTGTGATTTCATCGGCGAAATATTGAACTCTTTCCATACATTTTTTGGTAAAATTATCAATTCCGTAGTTGACAATTTCAGGCTTACCATTTAATCCTAATGCTTTTTCTACTTCTACTTCGACCCAAAGCCCCTGCCCGTCAAAACCATTCTGGAACATACAGTCTCTGCCTTTAAGTGCATTATATCTTATGGTCAAGTCTTTAAGCGTTCTTCCCCAAAAATGATGCACTCCAAGTCTATTATTGGCTGTAGCAGGACCATCAAGAAATCTAAACAACTGATGCCCTTTATTTAAATCAACTAATTTTTGAAAAGCATTTTTTTCTTTCCAAATAGTCAGAATGTTTTTCTCCATTTCTACAAAATTAGGTAAAACTTGCTCTTTTTTCATAAATGAAATCCTCCTAAAAATAAAATTCTCGGAAAAGCTTGCAAGAACTTTCCGAGAAGTTATAAACCACTTGTAGCCAATGCGTGCCATCACACGCTACCTCTTTTACGCGAGGTCCACGGTGTGACTTACTAAAATTCAGTCACACAGCTCCGAAAGTGATAACCCCAAAAAGTTGTCATTGTCTTACACCAACCGACAATTCTCTTTGCACAAACATTGTTGGAACCTTGTCTTTCATCACAGCTTTTATAAAAATTTTATGCTAGCATTTTTTGATTTTTATCTCAATGCTTTGAGTAAATATAACATAAATAATAATCTTTGTCAACTAATTATACGAGTCAAGAACTTTATTCATTTCGATAGCATCAATTCCGGTGATTATGCCGAGGGGTTTTTCATTACTTGCCCCTGTTTTTGTAAGTAAAATTGCAAGAAGTTTTGGATTTTTGTGAAATTCGTTAAGCCCCTCTTCCATAGTAAGCTCTATAGAACTAACGAGATAATAAATCGATTGAATTTTTGAAAGCATATCTTCAATTTGAATATTATCCAAAAATGTTTTACTTTTTCCTCCTGAAATTAAATAAGAACCGAAGGCATCCAAAATTTTTTGTCCGTTAGCAATTCCTATTAAATTTTTGTCTTTATAAACAGGTATATTAGAATATTTTGAACTAGCCATCAGCTTAATAACTTTCCCCATAGAAGCCTCGGCTTCTACTGTCAAAATATCACGCCTGCAAATATCGATGCACTTTGGTGGAGTATTGATAAGTCTGTCTATTTTTTCAATGTGTTCTACAACTTGCAAATGAGGTTCAGCGATAACGAAATCTTTTGTGCCATAGTGAACAATAGCGTTACGAAGTCTTCCGTAATCTATTAAATCGTCTTCATACTTTCTTACAACATAATTTAAACTTACACTTTTTCTAATTAAGTCTGAAAAGCCCATACTACGATTTAATCCATAACGCGCTCGAAGAGTATAATCAATACTATTAAACGCATCGATAAATCTTTCTGCATTAGTTTTTTCTGCCATAAATTTCTCCTGTGTTGATTAAAGAATTAAACAGTTGTTAAGTTAAAAAATAAAATTCTGTGTACTTAAAAAATTCTATATTTTACTTCTACAATAGTATACACGAATATAAAAAAAATAAAAAACGATTTTTCTTGCATTTAATTTAAAATTTGTGTATAATAAATGAAGCTGGACTAGATGGGGAGTTAGCGGTGCCCTGTAACCTGCAAACCGCTATAGCAGGATTGAACGCAAGCCCAGGCAGATTTATGTCAAAGATGATTAAAGATTAAGCCGTGATGAAGGCAAGGTCTTATGCAACAGTTGTCCTTGAACCATGTCAGGCCCTGACGGGAGCATCATTAAGAGGAGCCAATTGTGTGCCATAAGGTAGCTTTGCTGGAGCTGTTTGACTTTGAAACAGTTGGTGTGAGTCTGTCAAAGCTTGTGTCCAGCTTTAGAAAATTCAAGGTGGTATCATATTGCCACCTTTTTTTTAATAATTAGCACTTGACATAAAATTTAGATAAAAATTATATAATTGATTCTTAAAATGAGAAAATGAATCAAGATGAAATTAAATATGGATTATCAGGCGAATCGCCCACACCTTCTGCAGGATTGTTATACCAATCCAAGCTATAATAGCTTGGATCCTTAATCCAATAATCTACATCCCCCATCTCGACTGCGGAGC
>CALWII010000007.1 GCA_944380695.1 uncultured Clostridia bacterium
AAGCTTTTATAATGCTAATGAAATATTGTATAGATTCAAAACAGCGAGCTGTTGGCTACAATTATATTTTAACGGTGGCAAGAAATTGGGCTAATGAAGGAATTTTAACTGTTAAACAAGTTGAAGAAAAGCTTTGTGAAATGGAAGAAAACTCTTCAACAATATCTCAACTATTAAATATTTTAGGTATAAAAAGATCTTCATTTATAGAAGAACGGGCATTGTATCAAAAATGGACAAGAGATTATGGGTTCGAAGATGATGCGATTATGTTTGTCGCCAAATCACTAAAGCGAAAAGGTGGATTTGAAAAATTAGACTTGCTGTTAGAAAGCTTTTACAACGCTCGAAAATTTTCTGTCGAAGAAATAAAAGAGCACATCATTGCGCAAGATTCTATGAAAGAGCTTGCCAAACAAGTTAATCGCAATCTAGGTTTATTCTACGAATCGCTTGACAGCGAAATTGAAGCATATATTTCCCCTTGGTTAAGTTTTGGATTTGAAGTTGAAGCAATTTTAAAAGTATCAGAATACGCTTTTAAATCATCAATTCGCAGTTTGGAAGGTATGGACAGCTTAATGAAGAAGCTTTACAAACTAGGCATATTATCTAGTGAAAGTTTATACGAATACTTTGCAACGATGATAAAATCCGACTCTCAAATTAAGTCAATATTGGAAAATCTTGGAATAAGCAGAAGAGTTAATAACTTTGACCGAGAGATGTTTAAAACTTGGAGCGAATCGTGGAAAATGGATTCGAGTTTGATAGATTATGCATCAAGTTTAGCTGTTGGAAAAATCAATCCGTTGCAGTATATGAACAGATTACTCGCAGTATGGCAGGAAAAAGCTATTAAAACAGTTGAACAAGCAAAATCCATTAACATAAGACCAGAACAAATAAGTGGAGGAAAATCATTTTCACAAGAACAACTAATAAGTGCTACTAAACAAAAAGAAGCTATGAAAATAATACAGGGCAGAAAATATTCTGCCGAGCTTAAAGCAAAATCAGCTTTGGTTTCCGCTTTAAAAGACGAGGAATTTAAGAAAATTTATAAACAGTATAATGAAGAAAAAATTGCATTAGCGAAAGACGAAGCTTTTGGTAATGAGCACAGCGACAAAGAATTAAAAGAGTTAAAAAAGCAGTTGTCTCAAAGGCTAAAAGAACTAAAATTGGCTTCAATTGATCCCATTTATTCTTGCAAAAAATGTAAAGATGAAGGAGTTATAAATGGTAAATACTGTGAGTGCTACAAAAAAGAATTCGCCAGACTTATGGGCACTGAAAACATTGAGTTAAAAGAGCCAAAAACCAATGAAAGTACAGAAAATGTTCAACAACTAATAAGCAAGATTGAAGAAGTTAAGATATAAAATGTGCTTAAAAAAACGCCAACTATATGGCGTTTTTATTTTTGTCTACTTAAAAATTTGATAAATGCTTGCAAATTACGCTTTTGTTCATTAAAACTACTATTTTCTCCGTGTCCGCTCTCCAAAACTTCAAAACTTAAACTTTGCACTTTTTTTAGACTTTGTACGAGCTGTTGGCGATCCCCTCCGAACAAATCATCTCTGCCAACCCCTCTTTTAAAAATCAAATCGCCAACAAATATAATATTTTCAATCAGATAACTTACTCCACATTTTGAATGGCCCGGGGTTGTAAAACAGTCGACATTAAATACGCCGACTTGAAACGAACAGTCTTCATCAAAAAATATAAAATTAGAAAAATCAGTAACGCACAATCCGTTTTCACTATAATTCTTTTTGCTGTCGCAAAGATATTCTTTGATAAATTTTGAAGCATAAATTTTGCAATTAAAAGTTTTAGCATACTCTACCACGTGCATCGCGTGGTCAAAATGCCCGTGTGTCAACAAAATGCCGACTACGACCACCCCATTTGAAAAATGGCGTTTCAGCTCACTCAAATCAGCCCCCGCATCAATCACGAGAGCTTGTCCGTCTTTTTCCAAAACAAATGTGTTGCTTTCCAACAAATTTGAAATAATTTTGTGTACTGTCATACCAGATATTATAATCTTTTCTGTAAAAATTTGCAATTTTTAAATAAAATTTTTTTATTTTAATAAAATTTCATATAACCAACTCAATTTATTGACAAAATAAATAAAAATAAGTAAAATATAGTTACAATTATTTCAAAGGGGTGTAGTTTAGTGGTAAAACTATGGTCTCCAAAACCATTGTCGAGGGTTCAATTCCTTCCACCCCTGCCACAAATCGCCGTTGGCGTTTTTTTTTATAAAATTATTAAAACAAAATATTTGCTTTCTCATCGCAAAGAGCTCATAAGTAATTAAATTTTTAATAATCTAATCAGTCGCTTATTCGCTACCATCTATTTTAATCAATATTATAGAATTTTAATTTAGATTGCAAATTTATTTATACATAAAAACAGCATAGGATTTTACTCTCAATGCTGTTTTTTTAAATTTAAAACATTTTGAATTAAATTTTATAAAAATATTATGATTGCTAAATTCTGCTTATCGTAACAACATCTTGCATATCAATGTCTTCAAAATCTTCAGCTGTTGCAATTTTTAATTCAAAACACAAATAATTGTTATAAGTCTCAGTCAATGAAACTTTAACTTTTATCTTGATTTTGTACCAAACGCTATTGTCCTCTTCGGTATATTTTGTTACGCTTTCTACTGTTGGAACCCCCACGACAGTCACATTTGTTGTCGCGCCTTGTACTTCAGTACCTGACAAAGTTTTAAATGTTATGTTCTCACTAGTAAGCTCTGTAGTAAAATAATCTGCCGAAACATTAACTTCAAGCTCAATATAACCTTCTGTATCAACACTCAAAGCATCACTCAATAGATAATAATCCCTTTCATCTATGGAATTTTTTGTTATATTGATATTTAATTTGATTACATCTGTCTCATGACTGTCGGTAGACTTTTCCCACACATAGTTATCTGTGTCTTTTAATCTAAATTCAAGTTTGTATTCGCCTATCGCATTATTAACAATCTCGATTTTTGGAGCATAAGTGATTTGACTGTCACTATTAAAATACAAAACAACTTTGACGGAACCATTATAGTTTGCATTTTCAAAATATGGCGTTCCATCAGCAAAATATATGTTTACTTTTTGTTCATTATCAGGGTCTGTTACATCGTAAAGCTCAACAACATTAAAATAATTTTTGAAATAATCTAGGCGGTCAGTAAAATCATTAACATATTAATCGCCATCTCTAAAATAATCTACTCCGACAAATTCTTGCTTTTCCTTAGTCGTTGTAACTTCCAACTTAAAACCGGGTTGTGACGATGTCGTATTATCGTCAAAATCTGGGTATGCCACCTTCCCTGCATTAAGTGTTATCTCAACCGATTTTGAAAAAGCGTCACCAGTTAAATTAAAATTATTTGCATCTTCTTCGCCTAAAATTTTAAACTTTACTTGAGCGTTGTTTTGAGTAGACCCCAAACTAACAGTTTGCTCTGGATAGGCCCAATCATTAATGCCCAACGAAACGGTTATTTCAGGATGTTCAGAATTGTAACCATAGAGATCTGTGGTAAGGTTTGGAGTGATTTCGCTTAAAGCAACTGGACCAACTATAGTACCATTATAAGTGTACTCTGCTGTAATTGAATAGTCGGGTCCTCCATTAATATTCATAACACGGTCGATATTCGATTTTGCCACAGTGATTGAATGTGGTGCAGTTAATTGAGCATTATAGTTCAAAGTGTATGGCACTCGTGCAAATAAATACCAACTCCCTGCTGGAATTTTAGTATAAACATCTTGTTCAGGATCACCTGTATATGACAGATATTTCATTTCTTGTGGCAAGTTATAAACATCGTCAAAAGCAGTTGGGTCATTGCTTATTATTTGAGTATAAGTACTTTTGTCAATATAATAAAAGTCAGTAACGCTGTCAGCACCTGTATAATTTATAATATTTACATTAGAAATTAAATCAGGCATTTCAAGATATTGCCAACCCGAACTAATTCCACTTATACGATAATTAGCCGAGCTACTAGCCAAAATATGAAAATTAACTTCGGCATAATATTCTGGTTTGTTGTCATAACTAAATTTTACTGTGTAATTTCCACAATCCATAACACTTGGGAAAGAATCAATTGCGTTTCCATCGTATTCAATTACATAATTTAATTTTTCGTCATCTAACTTGACAGAGGTCTTGGAATCATCTGAATACTCAACAACAATTGTCAGTTTTCCAAGTTCCTGCATTGCGGGTTGAACACCAGTGGTGAATTCGAACCCTCCTAAATTTCTGCTAGTTTCAAGGCTATCGCCTAGTTGAGTGTAAACATTTCTTATGGTTTTCTCACCGCACGCACTTAAAAGAAAAGCGCTTGGGAGTACAAGGGCGAAAGCTAAAATAAACATAAATATTTTCTTTTTCACATTATCCTCCTTGTGTTATACGCAAGTTGGCAAAATTTTATAAGCAAAAGTATAACTATTATTAGTATACACAAATTGAACAAATAAATCAAATAAATTTTCTTCAATTTTTAAACTATAGTTTTTTTATAAAACTATCCTAACGCGACATCTAAAACCATCATCACAACAAAACCGGCCAAAGCCCCCCAAACACAAAAGTTTTTTTGTTGTGAAAAGCCTTCAGGTAGCAATTCGGTTAAGATTACTAAAAACATAGCCCCAGCAGCGAAGCTTAAAACCCACGGCATAATTGAAGTAATTGAAGTTGCAAGAAAAAAACCGGCTGTAGCGAAAATGGGTTCAACAATGCCACTTGCGACTCCACATAAAAATCCTTTCCACTTGCTTCCGCCCAAAGCCTCTTTCATAGGCAAAGCAACAGCGACACCCTCTGGTAAGTTTTGTATACCCAAACCGATAGCCAGACTTAAAGCCATCGCGAACATAACAGGGTCTGCAAGTATCCACGCCCCACCAAAAGCGACTCCAACTGCAAGGCCTTCCGGAATATTGTGCAAAGTCATAGCTAAAAACAGCTTCGACGATTTATTTAAACCGGTTTTATGATTTTTGCTTAAAATTTTGCTTAAAAAATCAATAAGAATAATAAAGGCACAGCCAGAAATAAAACCCACGGTTGCAGGCAAGAATGCTAAACTTCCAAAATCTGCAGATTGTTCGATAGCCGGCAATATGAGAGACCAAATTGAAGCTGCAAGCATAATACCAGCGGAAATACCATTTATAGTAGCCGATGTTTTGTTTCCGACATCTTTTTTAAACAAAAAAACACATAGCGCTCCCAAACTAGTCATAAAAAATATAAAACTAAAACCAAAAACTATTTTACAGATGTCACTCATAATTTCCTCTTTTGCGAAATAGAAAGTCAAAAATGAAAGTCGCTTACTAGTGTTCTCACCACAGGGCGTACTTCCAACAATAACACTATATGCACAAAAAAGGTTTGGTGTTTTAGTTATAGCCTAAAATAGTTAATTTGTTAGGATTGTTTTGCCAATCTTTTTCCACTTTGACAAAAAGATTGAGCATAACTTTCTTCTCCAAGAATTCCTCCAATGAAATTCTGGCTTTCGTGCCAATTTTTTTTAGAGTTTTTCCTGCTTTACCAATGATAATTCCCTTATGATTTTCTCTCGAACATACGATTTCAGCGTCTATTTTAACCAAATTGGTTTTTTCCTTGTAGTCTGTAACAACAACAGCGAGTCCGTGAGGAATTTCTTTATCTAAAATTGTTAGCGTAGCTTCACGAATAAATTCGGAAGCATAAAACTTTAATGATTTATCAGTAAATTCATCGTCACTAAATAAGAAATTTTTTGTTTTTGAGGAGGGCAATTTTGACAAAATTAAATCAATCAATTCTTGAATATTTTCTCCTGTAACAGCAGAAAAGCATAAATCGGCTTTAAAATTATTTTTACAAGTCATATCACTTTTGCTTTTTGCGACAATTAAGTTCACACCATCATTTTTCATTTTATCTATATTTTCTACTTCTTGTTCATCGCTTGTTTTTGAAGAATCAAGTAAATATAAAATAACATCTGCGCCCGCTTTTGCCGTACGCACATTTTTCATCATATATTTATCAAGAAAACTTGCAGATTTATGTATGCCTGGGGTGTCTAAAAATGCAAGTTGATAATTTTTTGAAGTCAACACTCCTATTATGTTATTTCTTGTGGTTTGCGGTTTGCTTGAAACAATTGCCACTTTTTCACCGACAAGCTTGTTAATAAGAGTGCTTTTGCCTGCATTTGGTCTCCCCAATATCGCAACATATCCAAATTTATACATTAACCCTCCCTTTTAATATCAAAAGAAGCAAGAACTTTTTCTGCCAAACTCATCATTTCTTTTTCATCACGCTTTGTAAGATGGTCAAACCCTAATAAATGCAAAAAACCGTGCAAAGCTAAAAAAGAGATTTCACGATTAACAGAATGTCCAAAGCTTTTTGCTTGTTTTTTTGCTCTACACAAACAAATTGCGATGTCCCCAATATAAAGTTCGTTCGAAAAAGGATCACGCTCGTTATCAAAATCTTGCAAAAAGTGGATTTTTTTTGCATCAAGCATTGGGAAAGAAAGAACATCTGTGATTTTGTTTATTCCTCTAATTTTTTTATTAAGCGATTTAATTTTAAAAGAGGAAACAAATTGAACCCCCACAGCGATATTTTCAACAAAGTTATCAGTTAATTTTAATACTAAATCAAATATGTTTTGATTTAGTAGTTCAGGTTTATTAGTATATATTTTCATCACTCCACCAACCGAACTGTTGCAGTTATAACATATTTAACAACAGTAGATTTATCTCTTTCAATAATTTTATAGTTTTCGTTTTTTATTATCTCATATTCAGTAAGATTTTGCAAGCAGTTTTCTCGCGCTTCATCAATAATCTGTTCTTGACAATCAGCGAATGAAGACTCTACAAGCTCTGTTCTTGTTTCAAAATATGTTGTAGAAGTAAAAATAAACGGTAAAATGTTATTTTTTGACAGAACTTTTGAAAATGATTCAGTTTCGTATTGAGAAAAGTTGGAAGTAACATTGTTAGTATAAAATTCGTGACCATACAATGAAACACTTGTTCTTGTTAAAGTTTTACCAGTCCTATAAGTTATCAACTTTTCTTGATAATGAACGCTTTCCCCTTCTGCCCAAACATCAAGCAAGATTTCGGCACGAGGTTCTATATTCATTTTTTCTCCTTCTGAATTAATAACAAAGCCTTCAACAAGAATTTGTCCTTTTTGTATAATATCGCCCACATTTACACATAAAGTTCCTTGAATTAGAGAAATTTCACGCACAACGCCATCATACTCCGACACCATAGGCGAAAACACACCGTCCATTTCAGGAGGAGAAATAGATGTCTTAACATTAACGACAAGTGTTTGTCCAATAACTGCGATACTGACAAATGAAAAATCTTCAAAATTGTTTTTAATCAACAGCTCTATCTGTCTACAATCGAGCTGATTTTTAAATTTTGAATTTAAGTTATCTGCAACAAATTTAGAAACCGCTTGTTCGTCACATTCACCCCAAACCTCTATTCTTTTTACCATATTGAATTGTAAAACAGAAAAAGTGAAGCAAAACAAAATGCCAATAATTAAACCATAGCTAGCAAAAAATTTAGATAATAAAAAAACAGGTCCGTATGATTTTTCACTCAAAATTTTAAAATTATTATCTAAAATCAAATTTCGAACACTTTTTTTATCTCTTAATTTTACCTTAAAAGAGGAATGATTTTTTTCAAATCTTTGCACATCAAAAATTTTATATGATTTAGAAACGAGATTAAAAAATTTTTCTTGATTGACTCCTTGAATTTCGAAAACGTGAAAATTTTTCATTATGTTTCCTCTACGCTTTTTATTTTCCCTACAATTTTTATAGTTTTATCCGTCAACTCTGCCAAGCACATTTGCTCACCTATAACAGTGATAATTCCTCCTTTGAATTTAAAAGTTATCAGCTGTTTTGATAAATGACAAACACCCGTGTGCCCTTCGACATACAAAATACGACCTGACATATTAACTATATTGTAAGTTTCGATAAAATTTTTATTTTCAGCTATTTTTTTTAGCTCACCAAAAAAATTAAACACAATATCTCCCACAAATAAGGTATGAAATGGAATTAATTATTAGACTAAATAAGTGTCATAAATTAATTTGTTTTACAATAAAAAAGCTAGCATAATAGCTAGCCTGTTTTTAAAATTTGTCTTCATCGTCTATTTTGGAATCTAGCACATTTGCAAAAATAATTGCTTTCATCTCCGGCGAAAGATTTTGAATTTGCTCTTTTATCGTTTCTTTTCTTTTGTCTTGAATAAAAGAAGGAATGTTACGATTTGCGCTAAAATTTTCTCTATTAAAAGTTCTTCTTCTCTGAGGTTCGGATAATTTAGTGTATCTAAAATCTTCATTGAAACCACCGCTCGGTTCATACACCTCGCCCTCTATACTAGGCCCGGCATTGCTGGCAATAGGCGCCCTTGTTTCTTCAAAACTTAACTTTTCGTCTTGTTTGTTTGTGTCGTCTTTTTTTACAATTTTTGGTTCTTGCTTTTCTCTTTTTTGTAACTTTTTTTTGTGTCTTTCTTGTCTTGATTTAGGTTTAATAGCAGAAAAAATTTTAGACGCAATCTGCTTACTCTTTGCAAAAAGAAAAGTTAGTAAACATATAACTACGCCAACGGCAATAATTAAAAGTATCCAAGCCCAAATTGGAAACATAAAATTTAAGCCTCCGTATCTGAATTTTGGTCAACATTTGCAATCGAAGAGCGCATAGCAGTATCGGCCTGCAAATTTTTGAGTTTATAATAGTCAAGCACACCAAACTTCCCATCTTTTATAGCACTAGCAATAGCTTTTGGAATTTCTGCTTCGGCTGCAAGAACGGCAGCTTTCATTTCCTGTGTTTTAGCTTTATAGCGCTGTTCCTCTGCGACCATCGCTGCCCTTGTTTTCTCTGCAACAGCATTAGCGATTTGTCTATCTTTTTCAGCTTCATCCATTTCGAGTTTTGCGCCTAAATTTTTGCCGATATCGATATCTGCGACATCGACGGAAACAATATCGAAAGCGGTTCCATCATCAAGTCCTTTACGCATAATTTCATCACCGATGGCAGAAGGATTTTCCAACAATTCAGTATAAGTTTCAGCAGCACCAATACAACTAACAACCCCTTTACCAACTCTGGCGACGATAGTGTCTTCACCTGCGCCACCTACAAGTTCTCTTATATCTGTTTTAACGGTTACATTGACATTGATAATAACTTCAATACCGTCTTGGGCGATAGCAGCAATATTTTTTACTTCTATGATTTTAGGATTAACACAAGTCTCAATAGCTTCAACCACATCACTGCCTGCAAGGTCAATAGCTTTTGCCAACTCAACAGTCAAATCGATCCCTGCAGAGTGCGCAGCAATTAAGGCTTTGATTATATTATCAACCTTACCACCAGCCATATAGTGAGTTTCCAAATCAACTACATCAATTTTAATACCACCTTTTCTAGCCATAATGTAAGAATCGATGATAAGCCTGTAATCGACTTTTCGAAGCTTCATACCCACTAATCGTGTCATTGAAACGTGAGCACCGGAAACAAGCGCTACAAACCAAGTCTTTAGAGGCACAAGTACAAACATAACTACTAGCATTGCGGCAAGTAAACACGATAAAACTATAAGAGCAACAATCCAACTATCTAGTGCACAAATCAAACTAAACATCTTTTTCCTCCTTTGTTTTGACCAAAATAGTACTATCTTTTATTTCTACGACAGTTATTTCTAAACCTTCGTTTATGTTTTCTCCCAATGACCTTACAGGATAAACAACACCTTCGATGAGCGCTTTCCCCGCTGGTTTACATATAGAGGTAACTTTGCCATTTTTCCCAATCAATGTTTCAAGCTTTTTAGGGTCTTTATAATCTTCTGGCAAAGCAGATGATGCTTCGACTAAAGGTGTTTTCTTCAGCAAGCCTTTGCTTAAAAGGAATGAAAAAGTAACAAAGATAATTGTAAAAATTAGTAAAATAAAGAAAATCATAAGCAAAACGGCAAACAAAGATTTGGTGAAAACAGCCTCACATATGACAGCAGCAACGCCACATATAATACCCATAATTCCACAAACGCCAAAACCAGGAATAATTGCTTCAACAATAAGTAAAACAGCACATAAAACCAATAAAATTATGACAGCATAATGCATTTGAGTAAAAAATTCAACAAATTGCATAATCCCTCCTTTGCGCTAATTATATCACGAAATTTGCCGAATGTAAATACCCTTTTTAAAAAACCTAGCAATAATAAATCAAAAGTCGAAAAATCTTAAAAACAGTGATATTAAAAAGGCACAAAATTTTGTGCCTTTTAGGCGAAGTATAAAACTCCCCTATGAATTATAAATTGACTTATTTATTTTTTAAGAAATGACCTTTGATAATAAAATAAATATTGTTGAGCATACCCAGATAAATCTTTAAAGATATCAATCAAAGCTTCCCGAATTTTTTCTCTTTTATTACAAACGGGATAAAACATATTATACATTTTATTAATCCAGGTATCCACTGGAAAAACATCTTTTCTAGAAAACCCAAAAAGCAAAACGCAATCAGCGACTTTGGGTCCAACTCCAGAAATAGATATCAAATTGTTCCTTAATTGCTTGGTAGGAAGATTTTGCCACTCTTTAAGCAGTTCAGGATTAACCTGCCTTAACGCCTTATAAAGCTGGTTTGCTCTGTAACCCAAACCTAATTTTACAAAGTCAGACTCCGTAAGAGATAATAACTGGTCATAAGTTGGAAAATTTTCTGAAAAAAACTTTTCCTTTAATGCAAAGATAGTTTTTTGTATTCGCTTTATATTATTGTTTGCCGAAATAATGAAAGAAATTAACATTTCAAAAGGGTCATTTTTTAATATCCTAATACCATAACCGAATTTTATAGGTTCTTTCATAATGTCAAATTTACAAAGTTGAAATTTAATCTTTGAATAATCATTTTCAAGGTCAAAAAATTTTTCAAAATAATCCGTGTTGTCAGTTTTAATTTCATAGTAATTTGAAAATTCGATAAGCTCGGCTTTCTGGTCCTTTGACCACAAAACATAACCTAAATCCGTTTTTTTGAAAGCAAAAATTTGCCCACACTCCAAAATATGTTGTGGACAGAAATCGCATTTATCGAAAACCAAAATTCTATCTTTAAATTTTTCGTATTTCATATAAAAAAACCGCTTGAGCAATGCAAGCGGAAAATTTAGTTTTTCTCAACGATATTAGCCGTCTTTTTGCCATTATGTTTTGCAAATTTAACAGTTCCTTGAACCAAAGCAAACAAAGTATAATCTTTACCCATTCCAACATTTTTTCCTGGATAAATTTCAGTTCCTCTTTGTCTTACAATGATTGAACCAGCTGAAACATCTTTTCCATCAGTAGCTTTAACACCAAGGCGTTTACCACTTGAGTCTCTACCATTTTTAGTGCTTCCGCCACCTTTGTGGTGAGCAAAAAGTTGAATATTAATAATCATTTTTTACCTCCAACTTTACAAATTTCTTTTCGTTTTTACATATTGACAGCAGAGTTTGATAAAGTGTTTCTATAATCAAATCTGTTTCTGGGGTTGGTGTTTGAATTTTTAAACTTAAGAAACCATCTTTCACAACAACATCAGCTGAAACATTTGCTACTTCTGTAATTCCACAAACTGCCATTTGAGAGGTTGCAGAAATTGCAGCGCACAAAACATCATTTCCAAATTCAGCTTTATTCGTATGCCCTGACAAAACAAAACCTACAAACCTGCCATCTTTTTTAGTAAAAAAAATTTTAGTCATCTTTAACCTTTAACAGACAAAATTTTAAGTTGTGTGAAAGGTTGTCTGTGTCCTTGTTTTTTGCGTTCGTTTTTCTTTGGCTTATATTTAAAAACAACAACTTTTTCTTCTTTGCCTTGTGCCACAACTTCGGCTTGGCAAACAGCATTTTTGAGTTTGTTGCCAACTTTTGAACCATTTTCATCGGAAATCATTAAAACTGGTAATTCAATTTTGTCGCCGATTTTATTGTCAAGTTTTTCAACTTTAATAATATCGCCTTCTTGAACTGTGTATTGTTTTCCTCCGGTTGCTACAACTGCGAACATATTTTTTACCTCCTCTAACCAAACTCGCTACGACAAGGCGTTTGCGAAGCAAAACTTTTAAGCCCTTCATAAGCGGATACTCTGCAAGTTTACCATAACAAACTAATTTTGTCAAGTAAAAATAAGAAAAAACGTGCTTGTTTAAGCACGCTTTTCAATTATTTTTTATCACTTTTTTTAACATCGTTCTTTTTTGTATCACTATTTTTTACTTGTCGTTTTTTACTTTTCTTAACTTTATTAATAACAAAGTAAAGAATAACGCCAGCAAGAACCAAACAAGCAACAACAATAAGAACTATTCCAACTATTTCGTATACGCTCATACCTTCATTTTGATCGGTTGAAACTTCAAATTCTAAAGAATCATCTTTAGTTGTCCAACCCGCTTCATCACGAACGGAAATTTCGATTTTATAAGTACCTGCCGTGTCAAGTTTATAACTAAACTTAAATTCATCAGCGTTAGCTGTATTTTCTAACTCCTCGGAAGTAGCAGTATTTATAACTTTAATTTCAAGAGTTTCAAGAAGCGTATCAAGGTCTGTTACATTATCTGAAATTGCCCCTTTAATTTTTGCAAAATCTAATATTAATGGTTTGCCCAATTCATATTTTTCTTGGATCAAATCTTTTGGCAATTCAATTTTTGGCGAATCACAATCACCTACTGCGATAGAATAAGTTCTATCATCGTTTAAGTTGCCTTGGTGGTCATAAACATAGTAAGAGATAGTATAGTTGCCGTTACTTGAAAGTGTGTAATCAATGTCACCTGTTGAAGCTGTATAGCCGGTTGCTTGTTCCCATTCGTTCATAAAGATTTGTCTTGAACTAGTTGTGTTCCCACCTTTATAAGAAATAAGAACATAACTCTTTTCCTTATCTATACCACTAACAGAAAGGTCAGTTGCCGTAATCTTTTTAATGGTTATGTGTGTTCCAACATTAGCACTTGTTGGATAATCATATTCTCCAATTTCAGGGGCTGTTGTATCCGAAACTTTCGCTTTGATTATTGTATCGCTAGTAAGCGTGTAAGTCTTAATTGCTTCAGCATTGATGTTGTCACCTACAGCACTTGCCGAAAATCCTACACCACCAATATTAACTTGACCTTCATCAGAAATGGTAAAAGTAAGCTCATCTCCATTTGGTGCGACGAAAATCAATCCTTCTTTCTCTCTAAATCTGGCAGTGTATGTTTTACCACTAACAACAGCTGTAGCACGCCCGTCGGCGAATTCAATAGGAGAGCTTTCAGCTCCAGCTATATCATAAAGTGTTATTGACTGATTATCTTCGTTTAACAACCCATAGATTAAATCGGTATCGCTGGTAATAATCAAATTCCCCTTTAAATCCTGTTGAACAAGTCCTTTAGTAATATTTTCGTTAGTATAGTAAAGTTGGTCGTTTTCAGCAGTAAAAATATCTTTATCATAAACGGTTACTTTGGCAACATATTGGAATTCAAAATTTCCTTCTACGAATGAAACAAAAGTGTCTCCTCTAAACTCATAGCCGGAAGGTGCATCATTTACAATCTGTATAAAATAATTTGTTGCAGAGTTAGACTTATCTGCGCTAACTCCAATTATTCCTTGATTATCTTTTAAAGAATATGCAATGGTTGGCGTTTCAAATTCGATTTCTTCTCCAAGTTCCACTTCCCCTGAATCGCCAATTGTACTAGGTGCTTGAATTTTAGGATTAGAGATATAAGTTGTACCGTTTGCCTCATAATTATAGAAAGTAGTAATTTGGTTCCCGCCTGCATCAGTGACAACTACTTTAACTTCGTAAGTTCCTTCATAAGCTGCGATAAATTTACCTGTGTCAACTCGATAAATACCGTTAGACTTTTGAAGTTCTTTAACGCCGTTAACAGTAACAGGAGTTTCAATGCGTTCGTCATCAACGATTGTTACTCTATTAACAAAAACTTGAGTGTTCATACAACTAACGTAATCGTCTTCGTATTCCAAAATAGGAAGAATAACTTCAGCATTTTGCTCTACTTTTTCGGTATTTGGAGTTTGATATTTTTCAAAAATTAAAGAAGGAACTTTTTCGTCAACTATGTTAGCGATTTCGATATTCTTTTCCCTATCTCCTTGGTTTCCATAGTCATCGACAGTTTTAGCCCTAATTGTAACTGAAACAGGTGTTCCTTGGTCAAATTCCGATCCGGTTATTTCTGACAACTTAATTTGATAATCGTCTTCAAGTGCAACCCAGCCATATTCGTAATTGTCAGCAGTTTTATATTGATATTCTACTGCTACATTCATTCTTGTATCAGTATCATCTGAAGCAGTAGGTTGTTCAAAAGATATGACTGAATTTACGGAATAAGAATTTTTTAAACTTGTTGGGAAAGTAACGACAGGAGCCTCGCTATCAGCGAAAGATGTGTCATTTGTTACGGAAATATCATATCTTAAAGTTGACGCCGAGTTGCCGGCTTCATCTTTTGCATAATAACGGACAGTATATGTGGTACCACTAGCCGAACCTGTCAACATAAGTTCGCCAGAAAGGGTAACATTGATGTAAGCATAACCATCCTCTATTGTTGCGTTTTCATCATTAGTTGCAATTAAATAGTTGTTTTCTTTAAGCCAAGCGAGAACTTCTGTTTCATTTGCAGTGTTAACCTCATCTTTAATTTGGTTATAAAGAGTGATGTTATTTGAAAAGAGAGTGTCAAATTTGTAATCGAAAAGGATGTTATATTTCGCATACTTGTTTTCAATTTCTATTGTTCGAGAAGATGACCTTACGCTTCTTGTTAGTTGCATATTTTCTGCGGTAGAAACATTATCTGTAGCTCCTATGGCATAAATAATGATATTATTGACTTGTGTTTTAGATTTAAGTTTTGTGGAAGCGTCAATGTATTCCTTTATTGAAGAGTCGTCATTATAATTATCCTTGTCGCCAGCATCATAAACAATAGCAACAGGGTTTCTAGTATCTTTGACATCGTCAATGTATATATCTTTATACGATTTTTTAACTCCGTAAAAATCAACAGTTTCGTAAACTATTTGATAACTTCCGTCAGCCCAAGGCGTGAACTTACCATCTACGATTGAGCCATCACGGGTTTCAGTATAAGAGCCATCTGCTCCCATCTTATAAGCAGTAACCTTATTATAGGCAATGGCAACAGACTCGCCCGCTGGTGAAGTTTCATCAGTGGTTTTTGCTGAAACAGTTGGTATAGAAACAGCAACACCTGTTATAGCGCTTATTTGGCTTGTCGAGACAGAAAGCTCATAGTCATAATTGGTGTAGTGTTCTTGAGCTACAGTGTAAGTTTTTGTGATAGAAGAAACAAATTGTCGAGCTTCGTTGTAATATGAATACTTAATAACAAAATTACCTGTACCTGCGAAATCACTTGATTCGGAATCAAAATATTTTGCTGGGATAACAAAATTGTCATCTGCTATTTTATCAACAGCGATGGTTACTTCATTATTTCCACCGGTTACAGAAATCGAAACATAAGCTCCTGATACTGCTGTTGTATCATTTCCCGAAACAAAAGTAACATTCTGTTCTTCATCAGTTTCATTCAATACGGAAGGAAGGGGCAACTGCATATCGACTAAATTGCCATTATTTTTTGATTTAACAAGATTTATATCATAGTAAGATGGAACAATTTTTTTATCGTTTTCAGCAAAATCGAAATAAGCACTTGATATAGTACTAAAAACGCTGTATTCAGTCGAGAAATGCTTAACCTCGTGGTTTACTGTCGCATCAATAGAATATTCAACTATATATTCGCCAGCTTCCGTAAATTCAACAGTCCCATAAACTGCACTGCTAGGGTCTGCTCCTAACTCTGCAACAACATCAGCATTTTTTGTTATTTCAAGCTCCGCACCAGAGTTAGCGTATGTAACCTTAACGCTTGATTGAATAGCGGAGATTTCATTTTTTCCATCGTAGCTAACTAAATAAGCCCCGCCGTAAGATTCGAGTCCAACAGGGATTTTACCTTCCGAACCAAAATAACCGGCTCTTATTTCGTAATCTCCATTTGTCGGAGCTGTCTGGTCGATGTTCTGCACATAAATTGCCTCGGAACCTACTCCACCGCCAACATAATCTGCACTTGAACCAATCACCTGCACAGGTAAAAACGAAAGCGTGAAGACTGTTGCTAGCGCTGCTGCCGACCCTTTAAAAATTTTTGAAGAATTTAAACTTTGTTTTTTAAACATTTATGTCACCTCAAAATAGTAGTAAATGGTAAATCAAATTACCCGATGATTTATTTTAATATATACAAATAAATAAGTCAATCATTTTAAATAACAAATAGTTAAAAAATAAATTAATACCGAACAAATCTGCACCATTAGTTTTAACAAAACGCTGTAAAGATATGTAAAAAAATAAACAAAGTTTGCAAAATTGTAACAAATTTTGAAAAGGTTTAATAATATGTTAATGTGTAAGCGATAACTGCACAAAAAATTCATAGGACAAAATTTTTAGGAGGTACATATGAACTTTTTTGGAGGTTTTGGAAATGGTGGCTGTGGCTGTGACTGCTGCTCCATATTAATCCTTCTTATGCTTTTGCAATGCTGTGGCTGTGGAAACAACAGCGGATGCGGAATTGATATCTGCACATTGTTATTGATATTAGTTCTTTGTGGTTGCTGTGGAAATAACTGTGGTTCAAACTGTATGAACAAATGCTAAAAGCAAAAATATAATTTAAAAAAAAGCCTTAAATTTAAAATTTAGGGCTTTTTTAGTTTACATTTACAAAAAAATAAGTTAAAATATTCTTGATTATAAGATTAAAAGGAACAAGTGATGAACTCTGCTCAAAGAAAATATGGTATGGATGCCGAATTAATTTGGAAGGACAGAAAAAGATTTATGGGGATGCCTCTTTCGTTCACTAGATACCGTCTGATTAAGAAAGGCGATAAATGGCTAAAACTTTTTTCTGATGTCGGGCTTTTATATTCTCTTGTTGACGAATTAAACATTTACAGAGTTATGGATATATCTCTACACCAATCGTTATTTGACAAAATATTTAAAACAGGCACTGTGATATTATACTCCAATGATGAACGACTGCCGGAATTTAGATTGCGTCATATATCAAAACCGTATAGAATTCGTGAAATGCTTTCAAATTATGTTGAAAGTGAAAGAGCAAAAAGAAATGTTCGTTTGTCTGAATTTCAATATTAAAAAAGTCGAGTTCGCTCGACTTTTTTTAAAACTTAATACAATCTTTATTTAATTTTCAAATTCTTTTAATTTGGCAATAAAATTTTGAAAATACTCGGGCAAATTTGAAACAAATTCCATTAATTTATGTGTCCGTGGGTGAACAAAACTCAACTTATATGAATGTAATAGTTGACCCTTTAGTCCTTTTACAGCGCTCCCATACAAATCGTCACCAACAACAGGGTGCCCCATAAAAGACGAATGAACACGAATTTGATGAGTCCTGCCCGTAACAAGCGAAAACTCCACTAATGTGAAATTTTGAAACCTTTGCACTACATTAAATTTTGATATAGCAAGTTTGCCTTTGTCACAAACGGCATATTTTTTCCTATTATGCTTATCTCGGCCTAAATAATTTTCAATTGCTCCCTCATTTTCCCATATAGTGCCTTCGAGTAAAGCAAGATATTTTCTCGATACAGTTTTGTTTTTTATCATATTCGCCAACTCAATATGCGAAAAATCATTTTTTGCAACTAACATAAGGCCAGAGGTATTTTTATCTAATCTGTGAACAATACCTGGTCGCAGTTTGCCATTTATTCCACTTAAATCTTTTACTTTTGCAAGCAATCCATTGACAAGTGTTCCGTCTTTAGTGCTTTGACAAGGATGAACCACCAAGCCCTGTGGTTTGTCGACTACAATCAAATCAGAATCCTCGTAAACTGTTTTAAAATCAACATCTTGAGCTTTGGCTTCAATAGGAATTGGCTGTGTTTGTTTGAATACTATTTCATCACCAACTTTGAGTAAATATCCTGCTTTAACCTTAACTGAATTAACTAAAATATTTCCCTCATCAATTAAATTTTTGATAAAAGAGCGAGAATTATCTTTTAGATAAGCAGTAGCAAACTTATCTAATCTTTGCCCCAAAAATTGTTCGTCAATTATAATTTTATTCAATTTTCTCCTCAATTTTGCTCTTTTTTTTATTATTTTTTATTAAAGAGTATAAAACATAGATGATAAAAATAATTACACCAACTGTCAAGCAAATGTCAGCAATATTAAAAACAGGAAAACTTGGCCAAAACTCAAAATGCAAAAAATCTCTAACATAGCCAAAAGCAAGCCTATCAACCAAATTACCAACTCCCCCAGCCAATATGAAACCAAAAGCGATATGGAAAAGCGGATTAGTGATTTTTTCAGCAAATGTAAACCAAAATAATGCAATGATAAACAAAAAAGTCAGTATGACTATAAAAATGTCCATTCCTTGAAACATTCCCCAAGCAGAACCCTCATTATGAACAATAACGATATCAATAAAACCTGGAAGAAATTTTGCAGAATCCCCAACTTGCATAGAAGAGTCGAGCATATATTTAGATACCAAATCGCCAATTAGAAATACAACAAAAATCGGCAGTGCTATAATTAAAAATTTCTTTAATGTCGGCCAAAGATTTTTATTCAATTTCAACTCCTTCTGGAAGCAAAATAAAAAGATATTTATCCTCTATTGGTTCAATTTTACCCTTCGTGGCGAAAACATATCCCTCAAAATAACCAATCATACGCTCCTTATCTTCTGCCTCTTGCAAATTGATAAGCACCGGTTCGCCACTATTATAAATATCAAGCGCCTTTTTTCCACTAAATGTGCCCTCTACATAAATAACTTTTACGCCGTCAATCTGGTCAGGTCTTTCAATTTTGTCCTTTTTTAAATTGAAAGAGGCTTTTGTTTCAGTTTTTTTCACCTTTTTCTTTGAAATTTTCGCTTCATCTTCAGTTTCAAATCCCAAAACTTTAAAAATATTGCCAAAAAAACTCATAAATGTCTCCTTTTTTTATTTTATCATAGACACAGAAAAAAGACAAATTGTTTAAATAAAAAAACTCGACTTATTTGTCGAGTTATTTTGTCATAGCTTCTCTCTTTTGTCTCTCTATCGAAGAAGTGATACCTTTTTCTTTTAAAACCCGCTGAACATTAAATAATATAGCTTTATGTTCAGTTTTAGACTCATTATCGTTTGTATGTCTAAAAGGATTTATGATAACTTCACGAGCCCAATTTTCAGCCGTGTTATAAATTACAATCGAAATTGTAGCGGGATTTTTTCCCAACCACTTACCCCACTCGTTAAAAGTTGCTTGTGAGCAAGCAACAGTCTCCAAAGTGGAACATTGAAAAAAGACATCCTTTCCAATTTCTTTCAAGCTTTCTGGCAATACCGCAAAACGCAATGATATGTTTTTTGCAAAAGCTCTATCACCAATTTTCTCTAAATCCTCATTAAAAACTACCCTTTGAATATTTTCATTATTTGCAAAAGCAGCATAAGGAATAGACTTAACTCCTTCTTCAAAAACAACGACGCTCGCATCGTGGTCAGAATAAGAAACTGGATTAATATTGTCTCTTGCTTTAACTAACAAAATATTATTATTCTTCATTTGCACCTTCTTTATAATTATTTTTAGATATATTATTAACAATTATTCAAAAAAAATAAAAAATCGGAGCGTCGCCCCGATTTTCAATTCTTCAATTATTCTAATATTGTTGAAACAACACCAGAACCAACTGTTCTTCCACCCTCACGGATAGCGAAACGCAAACCTTCTTCGATAGCGATAGGTGTAATTAAAGTAATAGTCATTTTTACGTGGTCGCCAGGCATAACCATTTCAACACCTTTTTCAAGTTCAATAGTTCCTGTAACATCGGTTGTTCTGAAATAGAATTGTGGTCTATATCCATTGAAGAATGGTGTGTGTCGTCCGCCTTCTTCTTTCTTTAAAACATACACTTGAGCTGTAAATTTAGTATGTGGATTAATTGAACCAGGTTTGCAAAGAACTTGTCCTCTTTCGATTTCGGATCTTTGGATCCCACGAAGAAGCAAACCAACATTATCACCAGCTCTTGCTTCATCAAGAAGCTTTCTAAACATTTCAACACCTGTGATAACTGTTTGTTTTTTAGCTCCCATACCTACGATTTCAACCGTGTCGTTCATTTTTATAACACCACGTTCTACTCTACCTGTTGCAACAGTTCCACGACCAGTAATTGTGAAAACATCTTCAACTGGCATAAGGAATGGTTTGTCAGTATCTCTTTGTGGTTCAGGAATGTAAGAATCAAGTGAATCTAAAAGTTCTTGAATGCAAGCACAAGCAGGGTCATCAAATTTTCCTACCTTTCCAGCTTCGAGCGCTTTAAGAGCAGAACCTTTAACGATAGGTGTTTTATCTCCTGGGAAACCATATTCTGTTAAAAGGTCTCTAATTTCCATTTCAACGAGTTCCAAAAGTTCTGGGTCGTCAACTTGATCAGTTTTGTTCATAAATACAACGATGTAAGGAACACCAACCTGTCTTGCAAGCAAAATATGCTCTCTTGTTTGAGGCATAGGTCCATCTGTTGAAGCAACAACGAGGATTGCTCCATCCATTTGAGCCGCACCTGTAATCATATTTTTAACATAGTCAGCGTGTCCCGGGCAGTCAACGTGAGCATAGTGACGCTTTGCTGTCTCATATTCAACGTGAGCAGTGTTAATTGTGATTCCACGAGCCTTTTCTTCTGGTGCTTTATCGATTTGGTCATAATCCATTTTTTCTGCCAAACCTTTTCCTGCAGCGTACATTGTGATAGCGGCAGTAAGTGTAGTTTTACCGTGGTCAACGTGTCCAATAGTACCAACGTTTACGTGTGGTTTTGATCTATCAAAAACTCCTTTAGCCATTTTAATTAAATCTCCTTTTTTTGTTTACTTTGTAAGTTTAACATAAATTAAAAATTATTGCAAATGATTTATACAACATTTTTAAATTTATTTTTTAATAAAAATTTTATTAAAAACGCCATATTTAACTACAATTAGTCATAGATATGGTAAGTTATTTTTTACTTCTTTCTCCGATTATTTTCTCGGCGATAGATTTTGGAACTTCTTGATATTTAAGTGGTTCCATAACATATGTTCCTCTACCTTGTGTTTGTGAGCGAAGGTCAGTTGCATAACCAAACATTTCTGCAAGCGGAACTTCTGCATTAACGATTTGAATTCCCAATGTTGACTCTGTACCTGTTAATATACCTCGACGGGAAGTAAGGTTGCCCATAACAGTTCCCAAATATTCATCTGGGACTTCAACAGAAACCTTCATAATCGGTTCTAGAATTACAGGACCAGCCTTTTTTGCGCCATCTTGGAAAGCGAGCGAACCAGCAATTTTAAATGCCATTTCAGATGAGTCGACTTCGTGATAAGAACCATCAACTACTGTTATTCTAAAATCAACAGTTTCATATCCTGCCAAAACACCATTCATTCTTGCTTCGCTAATTCCATTATTGATAGGTTGGATATATTCTTTAGGAATAGAACCACCAACAGTTTTATCAACGAATTCATAACCTGAGCCTGGTTCGAGTGGTTCCATTTCAACAATACAGTGACCATATTGTCCTTTACCGCCCGACTGTCTTATAAATTTGCCTTCAGCTCTGACAGGTTTTCTTATTGTTTCTTTATATGAAACCTGAGGATTACCAATATTTGCTTCGACTTTAAATTCTCTTAAAAGTCTGTCTACGATAATTTCAAGGTGAAGTTCTCCCATACCTGCGATAAGTGTTTGACCTGTTTCTTGATTTGTGCTTACTCTGAAAGTAGGGTCTTCTCTCATTAATTTAGCAAGAGCGATTGCCATTTTTTCTTGCATATCTTTTGTTTTTGGTTCGATAGCAAGTTGAATAACTGGCTCTGGGAATTCCATACTTTCCAATTTGATAGGGTGCTTTTCATCGCACAAGGTATGGCCTGTTATCGTGTCTTTTAAACCGACAATAGCTGCAATATCCCCTGCACCAACCTCATTTATTTCCTGTCGGTTGTTTGCGTGCATTCTGATAAGTCTACCAACTCTCTCCTGTTTTCCGGTAATAGAGTTGTAAACATAAGAGCCTGCTTTTAAAAGACCACTGTAAACTCGGAAGAATGTAAGTCCTCCAACAAATGGGTCAGTCATAATCTTGAATGCAAGTCCTGAAAAAGGAGCATTCTCATCAGCCTCACGAGTCTCTTCTAGTCCGGTATCAGGATTTATACCCTTTATTGGAGGTATATCCAAAGGTGATGGAAGGTATTCAACCATTGCATCAAGAAGCATTTGCACCCCTTTATTTTTGTAAGAAGAACCACACAAAATTGGAGTAAACTTTCTTTCTATTGTACCTTTTCTGATGGCAGATTTGAGCTCATCGATACTGATATTATCGCCTTCAAAGTATCTTTCAAGCAAAGCGTCATCTGTTTCGACGATTTTTTCTACCATTTCATCGTGCAAAGTCTGTGCTTGTTGTTTATATTCTTCCGGAATATCGACAACTTCATATTGTTGTCCCATTTCATCTTTGTATATTTCTGCTTTCATAGTAAGCAAATCGATAATACCTGAAAATGTCTCGGCTGATCCAATATTAAGTTGAATTGGAAGAGGAACAGTTTTCAATCTTGTTTTGATTGAATCGACACAAGCCATAAAATCAGCAGCATCTCTGTCCATTTTGTTGACATAAATGATAGTAGGCACCTTGTATTTTGTTGCTTGACGCCAAACGGTTTCCGTTTGAGGTTGAACTTTATCTCTACCACTTAAAACGAGAACAGCACCGTCCAAAACTTTAAGCGAGCGTTCAACTTCAACCGTAAAATCGACGTGTCCAGGAGTGTCTATAATATTGATTTTGTGTCCTTTCCAATTACAAGTTGTACAAGCCGAAGTGATTGTAATTCCTCTTTCTTGTTCTTGTGCCATCCAATCCATAGTAGCCTGACCGTCATGAACTTCGCCTATTTTGTGGCTTTTACCGGTATAAAACAAAATTCTTTCGGTAGTTGTAGTTTTACCGGCATCGATATGTGCCATAATTTCAATGTTTCTTGTAAGTTTTAAATCTGATGTAGGCATATTTTTCTCCTATATAATTTATTGACTAAAAATAATAAAATAAAAAAATCTAACATAGATAATTTGATATTAAATAAGTGAAAGTTTGAAATGTTTACAATTATTAAATGTAATTCATTGAAAAAATTCAAGAACTTCAATTATTACCATCTGTAATGAGCAAAGGCTTTATTCGCTTCGGCCATTCTGTGAAGCTCATCTCTTCTTTTAATAGAAGAACCTGTCTCATTATAAGCGTCCATAATCTCACCTGCGAGTTTTTCAT
>CALWII010000008.1 GCA_944380695.1 uncultured Clostridia bacterium
ATTTATCCTGCAACCCATTATGCTGTTGGGAATGATAGATTGAAACAGGCGATTCAACAAATCAGTGTTGACAGGGAGATTGCAATAAAAAAGTTTGAAGCAGAGGGAAAACCTTTGGAGGCTGAAAGAATTGGACAACGAGTGGCTTATGACCTAGAAATGATGAGCGAAATTGGATATTGTAGTGGCATTGAAAATTATTCAAGATACTTTGACGGCAGAAAACCAGGCGAACCACCTTTCACATTGATTGATTACTTTCCTAATGATTTTATTACTATTATTGATGAGAGCCATATGACATTGCCACAAATTAGAGCTATGTTTAATGGAGATAAAGCAAGAAAAGCAAGCTTGGTGGATTATGGATTTAGATTGGAAGCGGCAAAAGATAACAGACCATTAAAATTTGAAGAATTTAATGAAAGATTAGGGCAAACGCTCTATGTTTCCGCAACGCCATCTAAATACGAGATTGAAAAAGCTGACCAAGTTGTTGAACAGTTGTTGAGACCTACCGGACTTCTTGATCCGACAATTGAAGTTCGTCCTTCAAAAAACCAAATTGACGATTTAATGAAAGAAATAAACAATACAATTGAACACGGGTGTCGAGTGCTGGTTACAACTCTAACAAAAAAAATGGCAGAAAGTTTGACTACTTATCTTTCAGATAGAAAGTATAAGGTAAAATATTTACATTCTGAAATCGATACTATGGAAAGAGTAGAAATAATTAATGGGTTGAGAAGTGGCGAGTTTGATGTACTTGTAGGTATCAACCTTTTAAGAGAAGGACTCGATATGCCAGAAGTTGAACTTGTGGCTATTCTTGATGCTGATAAAGAAGGCTTTTTGAGATCTGAAGGCGCATTAATTCAAACGGTAGGCAGAGTGGCTCGTAATGAAAATGGAAGAGCTATTATGTATGCAGATGAAATCACCGATTCAATGAAGCGTGCGATTGAGGAAACCGCAAGGAGAAGAGCAATACAAAACAATTATAATTTACAACATAACATAACACCAAAAACAATTAAAAAAGAAATTAAAAACACGCTTGAAATTACCAAAAAAATTGGAGATGAAAAAATTGCGAAAAAAGATATTCCAGCGGAGATTGAGAGGTTGACATCTATGATGAAGCTGGCTTCAAATTCACTTGATTTTGAAAGAGCAATCGAATTAAGAAATAAAATTACGGAATTGAAAAAAAGATTAGGAAAATAACTTGTGTTTGTTATTTTTAGTAAAATTAAAGTTAATTTTAACAAAATTGTGTTATAATATTATTATATGGATAAAGAAATTAAAATTATAGGGGCAAAAGAAAATAATTTAAAGAATGTTAGCTTGACTATTCCAAGGGACAAGCTAATCGTTTTTACCGGTGTAAGTGGGTCTGGAAAAACTTCACTCGCTTTTGGAACAATTTATGCTGAAGGGCAAAGAAGATATATAGAAAGTTTGTCTTCGTATGCAAGAATGTTTTTGGGACAAGCACAAAAGCCAGATGTCGAAGCAATTGAAGGATTGTCACCATCAATTTCTATTGACCAAAAAACTACTAACCATAATCCAAGATCAACAGTAGGGACTGTAACAGAAATTTACGACTATCTCCGTTTATTGTTTGCAAGAGTTGGCACAACTTATTGTCCTCACTGTGACAAGCCAATTTCTAGACAAACAATTGATCAAATTGTAGATTCAGTTTTAATGCACAATCAAGGCACTAAAATAACTTTGTTCGCTCCTGTTGTAAGAGCTCAAAAAGGCGCTTTTGCCAAACTTTTCGAAAACCTTAAAAAAAGCGGGTATGTAAGAGTTTTAGTCGACGGCAATATGTGGACTCTCGATGAGGAAATTATTCTTGATAAAAATATAAAGCACGATATAAAAGTTGTCGTGGACAGATTGGTTTTGCGAGAAGGAATTGAAGGTCGGTTAGCCGAAAGTTTGGAAACTTGCTTAAAGCTCGCAGATGGTTTGGCGATTGTCGATTTTGATGGGGCAGAAGAGTTGTTTTCTACTAATTACTCTTGTCCTGTTTGCGGGTGGACATTGGAAGAACTTTCACCACGACTATTTTCTTTTAATGCACCGTTTGGGGCGTGCCCAAATTGCTCTGGCTTGGGTGAAATTGCAGATATAGATGAAAGTTTAATACTGAAAAATTCTCACTTGTCAATTAATCAAGGAGCATTTAATCTTACTGGATGGCGCTATGAACCTGAAAGTATGGCAAAACGCTATTTTGATGCACTTGCAAAAAAGTATGGTATAGATTTGAATACCCCAGTGAAAGAGTTACCAAAAAAGCAGTTAAACATATTATTGTATGGCAATGATGGTGAAAAACTTGATTTGTTTGGTAATGAACAGAAAAATAAAACCGCAGAACATTTTAGAGGTAGTAAGGCTTTGGCCTTTGAAGGACTTATTCCGAACCTAAAAAGAAGACTAGCAGAAAGCAAAAGCGAATTTGTGCGATTTGAAATCGGCAAGTTTTTGACCAACCAAACTTGTAAGTTGTGTCACGGTAAAAGATTAAATGAATCGGCACTTTCTGTGAAGATTGATAGAAAAGATATCATTGACATCTGTGATATGCCTGTAAGCAAGTTATTACCATATTTTGAGAATTTAAAATTATCAAAAGAAAAAACAAATATTGCGGAAAGCATTTTAAAAGAAATAAAAGCAAGACTTAAATTTTTGTCAGATGTAGGGTTGGGCTACTTAACCCTTTCGCGCTCTGCCGAGACATTATCGGGTGGTGAAGCTCAAAGAATTAGGCTCGCTACACAAATTGGCTCGGGATTGGTAGGAGTTTTGTATATTTTAGACGAGCCTTCAATCGGCTTGCACCAACGAGACAACGATAAACTGTTGGCCACTTTAAAAAATTTGCGTGACCTAGGGAACACATTAATTGTGGTCGAGCACGATGAAGACACTATGAGGGCGGCAGATTGGATTGTCGATGTCGGCCCGTACGCTGGAGTTCACGGCGGAGAGATAGTCGCAAATGGTACTTTGGAAGAGGTTTTGAAAAGCAAAAACTCAATAACTGCTAAATTTTTAAACGGTGAAGAAAAAATTGAAATCCCTTTATCAAGACGAAAACCGAGTGGTTTTTTAAAGGTGAGAGGTGCTGGGGAAAATAACTTGAAAAATCTTGATGTCGACATACCTTTAGGTGTTATGTGTGCTGTTACCGGAGTTTCTGGGAGTGGGAAATCAAGTTTAGTTAACGAAGTAGTATATCCTTTTTTATCAGCGCAGCTAAATGGAAGTAAAATTGAACAGGGGAAAGTTAAGCGTATCGATGGGGTAGAAATGCTTGATAAAGTTATATGTATTGACCAATCTCCAATAGGCAGAACCCCAAGAAGTAATCCTGCAACTTATACGGGAGTTTTCACCCCTATACGAGAGTTGTTTGCATCAACAAAAGAGGCAAAAGAAAGGGGCTTTACTGCAAGCAGATTTTCATTTAATGTTCGTGGTGGAAGGTGCGAAGCCTGCGATGGCGCTGGAGTTAAAGAAATCGAAATGTATTTTTTACCTGATATTAATGTTCCTTGTGAGGTTTGTAAAGGGAAAAGATATAATAGAGAGACACTCGAAGTTAAATATAAAGGCAAAACTATAACTGATGTCCTTGATATGACGGTTGAAGAGGCTTTAAACTTTTTTCAAAGTATTCCAAGCATAAGAAATAAAATACAGGCTCTTTATGATGTTGGGCTTTCATATATCAAACTTGGTCAATCTGCAACGACATTATCAGGGGGCGAAGCACAAAGGGTTAAGTTGGCAACAGAACTATCAAAAAAAGAGACAGGAAAGACCTTTTATATTCTTGACGAACCAACTACCGGTCTGCATATGTTTGATGTGAAAAAACTCATCGCAATTTTAAATCGGCTTGTTGAAAACGGTAATTCCGTTTTAATAATTGAGCATAACCTAGATGTTATAAAGTCAGCCGATTATATTGTAGACTTGGGACCAGAAGGTGGAGATGGTGGTGGTACTTTAGTCGCAGAAGGAACCCCTGAAAAAGTCGCACAGAACAAAAATTCTTATACAGGACAATTTTTATATAAAATATTAAACGGCACTAGCAAGTAGGATTTTATGCGAATTCTCTCATTGAAATGAGAGAATTTTTATTATGTTTTGGATTTTTATTGCTTTGTGTATGCTTGCAAATTTGTATTTTAAATGATAAAATAAAAATATGCGTATTATAAATTTATCGTCCGGCAGTGATGGGAATATGACCTATTTAGAAACAGACAATGTCAAAGTTTTGATTGACATTGGTTTGTCGTGTAATGAAGCCATTAAAAGACTTGCGCTGATTGGGGTGGAGCCTTCCAAAATAGATGTAATTTTAGTAACCCACGAACACAATGACCACATCAAAGGGATTGATTGCTTTTCCTACAAATTTGATATTCCAATATTTGCGCACGCTGATGTTTGGGCCAATATGAATAACAAATTGTTGAAAACCCCATCTAAAAATAGGAGATTTTATGAAAGTTCTGGTTTTAAATTAAGAGATTTAGAGGTAACAGCTGTACCTTTGCCTCACGATGTGCCTTGTTTTGGTTACATATTTAAAAATAACCAAGGTAAAATAAGTATTTTAACAGATATTGGGCATACTAACGAGAGAATACTAGAAAGTATTCAAGGAAGTCAGCTGGTTTATCTTGAGTCCAATTATGATAAAGATTTGCTTGAAAAAAACATAAAATATCCTCCTGCATTAAAACGAAGGATTTCTGGTGGGCACGGGCATATTTCAAACAAAGAAGCGGCTTGTGTGATTAGAATGCTTGCCAAATCTGGCACTCGTCAAGTCGTTTTATCCCATTTAAGTAAAGAGAACAACTCACCGATGCTTGCTTATAATTTTATTGCAGAGTATTTACAGCAGTTTGGCATTATTGAGGGAGTACATATTAAAATTGATGTGGCAACAACTCAACCGGGGACTATGTTCAGACTCTAATAACAGCTGATTTCATAAGGAGATGTTATGAAAAAGTTGTTTTATTTTTTTGTTATTAATACATTAATTTTAAGTAGTTTTTGTTTTGTAGGCTGTGCACAAGCAGTTAGCGAAGACATAGATATGAATGTGAGAAAAATTTCTATGGCTACATCTTCCGATGCCCAAAGTATGCTTTCGGAGGCTAGGTCAGCGGTTGTGGGAATTTCGGTTGATTGTGTTGACAGCTATTCTATTGGCAGTGGTTTTGCTATAAGTGGTGATGGTTTAATACTTACCAATAACCACGTAATTGAAGGCGGAGGAGAAATAACTCTTTACTATGCAGACAAAACAACAGGAAATGCAAAAGTTGTTTGGACTGACCCTAATTTAGATGTTGCTGTTTTAACCTCAAACAGACAAATCCCTTATTTAGACACAAACATAACCGAACCGATTGTTGGAGAACCTGTTTATGCGTTGGGGACGCCGTTAACATTGGAATTTAAACATACTATAACGCACGGTATTGTCAGTGCGACAAATAGGACTTTAGAAAGCCAAAGCTTTTCAGGTCAAACATCTTTTATTCAATCTTTAATTCAACACGATGCGGCAATAAATCCAGGCAACTCTGGTGGTCCGCTGATTAATTCGATTGGGCAAGTTATAGGTATTAACACTTTGAAAGCAAGCGAAGGCGAGGGCATAGGTTTTGCAGTCCCAATCGAAATTGGCAAAACCGTGATAGAACAGCTTGGAAGAGATATAAATTATACTACGGCTTATTTGGGCGTGTTCGGGTTTGACAGCGATATTGCACTCGCTTACGGCGAAAAGCTGGATGCTAAAGGAGTTTATGTAGTATCAACGACTTCTCCGGCAGAAGATGTTGGATTAAAAAAAGGCGACTTAATCATTAAAGTAGGCGACAAAGAAATTATAAATTTACTCGATTTGAAAATTGCAATTTTAGGAGCAGAACACGGCGAGAGCATTTTAATCGAATATATTAGAGATGGAGTCGTTAAGCAAACATTAGTCACTTTAAAGTGAATAAAAATTGAGTCAATAAAAATATAGGAAATATGCGTGTTTCTTATATTTTTTTTTATTTAAAGCATATTTTTTTTGTCAAAAGTTCATTTTGGCTACATTTTTGTTTATAAATATTAAAAAGGGTCTTGAAAACTTGTACTAAATGTGTTATAATATAATGACAAAGAAACATTAAGTTTATTTTGATTAGGAGGGAAAATGCTTTCAGAATTTATCTATTTGCATTTCGCTGGCAAGAAAAAAGACAAAAAAGGTAATATTATAGTCAAAGGTACGTATTCTCCTTTGAATGCTCAATCTTTAAAGAAAAAGGCTTTACAAGAATTTACGGATACTAATTGGGATAGTCTTTATTCGGTTAAAGATGTTTTTTTACCTTTTACAGAGCATAAGCTTGAAAAGAATTTATCTTCAAACGGTGCTTATTCAAGTAAATTGATTTCTTTACAACTAAATACGGTAAAAAATGCACTTTGGGAATTTATGACAAAGGGTATGTATGCTGAAACTTTGGCAAACGACAACAATGAAATGATGCAAGCTTTTGCTGAGGCCGAAATGCACGGCGGAAGTTTTTATAGTATTTTTCAAATTGGTGATAAATATTGGGAAACAGAAAATGGATTTGATTCTAGTGATAAAATAGACAAATATTTTAAATTAATAGAAACGCTTGGAGAAGCAAAAGTTACAGGTGAAACATACGAGTTTGTCGACAATATTGTTTTTAAACCAGGAAATAAAGCAACTTTAAAAAATGAAGAGGAAACCAATTTGGCTTAGACTATAATTAGCTTGATTAAGACAGCGAAAGAACAAAATGTGCCACAACATCTTTTTAAGCCAGCAGTTTACTTGTCGTCAATTTTGGTGTTAGCTTCTATAACAGGCAAAGATTATCCTGAAACAACAAATG
>CALWII010000009.1 GCA_944380695.1 uncultured Clostridia bacterium
GAATGTCCATAGTGATTTTCCTTTCAGAATTGTTGTTGTCCAATCTCAATTCTACCACAGGTTTGTCACTATGGATACTTTTTTCTGTTTTCTTACTATTGCAGGTTCATTTTACAATGCGCCAAAAAATAATATTGCTCAAAAATCCTAACACCATACCTTTTCTATATTTTGTCGCGCTAAATCCATAACGATATATATCGATAAAAGTGTCTATATATCTGATTTATATTTTGCTTAGATTACGTTGATCGTTTTTTCACCTGTCTTTCACTTTAATTTTATAATACGAGTTTAAACTGGTTGTTATTATTGTTTTAACAGACAGGGGTTGAGAGCCTCAGACAAGCAAATTCGATGTTTTGTCTATATAAATTAAGATGGTTGCCGCAAGTGAGATAGACTCACAAACGACAACCGTTTAATATTAATTGTAATGATATTGCTTAATAACCAACTTCCTTTAAAGCTTTGTCAATTTGTGCCTTTGTAAATCCGTAATAATTCATTTCATCTACTAAACTTCCTCTTGAAGAACCCTCGGCATTTTCTTTTGCAAATAGAACGGCTTGCTCATCCCAATCAACTGATATATGGGCGACAACAAATTTTGCGTCCTCGAGAGGATAATTTTCAATATCTAACAATACAGAATATATAAGAAAACTTGGTCCACAATGCCAGAAATTGATTTCATCATATGCACAAATTGCTGCATTTTTCTGACTTATAGTTAATTCCGCAGTATATTCTCTGGTTTCAAGTTCTGCCTTACAAACTACACATACTATTGCCTCAGTTCCTGCTGTAACAGTGCCGTCAGAATTTATTATAAAATCTTTCTTCACTTGCCAATTACTTTTTGTATGAGGTAACTTGTTGATTGCTTCTACACATTCTTTTTTACATCTGTCACAAATTCCAACTTGTTCACCGTCTGCAGAACAACTTGTTTGTTTCGTGATTTTCCAATTTTTAACTGAATGACCTAAAGGTTTGCCTTCAGTGGCATTACACACAGAGCAAGTTTTAGCTTTTTCACAGGTAGCTTCAATCCAAGTATGTGCAAGAGGTTCTCCATCGGTAAGACCACAGTGCAGACAGTGCTTTGCTTCTTTGCAGGTAGCTTCTACCCATTCATGCTGCAAGACCTCGCCCTTTGTTTCACCGCATTTTTCACAGGTCATCGGCGTATTACAGGTTGCATCACTCCATTTGTGAAAACATACGAATACCGAAATTAATACTGTTGTTAACGTAATGATAGTAGCACCAATTGCTGATATTATAATTATCTTTTTCTTGTTATCCATAAGTATTCTCCTATACCCCTTATTTTTTTGTTTTTAATATACGCCATATACTCCGTTCGGAGTAGTTGTATTTTTGAGCCAATTGTGGCACATTGCTGCCGTTATATTCGCTTACAATAGCCTTATGTGTGTACTCCTTTGAAAAAAGCCTATTTGGGAATGAGATTTGAGTTCCATGAAATAATCTGTATATTGCCAAAGTGTTTTCAACGCCTATTTCATCAGCTATATCTCTATACACATCATTAAGACCTGTTAGATCTTTTTTCAAAAGTTCCACCTCCGGACTTTCGGGCAAATAAATGTTTAACGACATAATACCACCTCACAATCGGCATAACAAATGACATTGTCGTTGTCTTTGTCATAAGTTTTTTGGTAAAATGATTTATAGCTCATAAAAAATGCTCCTTTCTGGATAGAACTCTCTATCCAAAAAAGAGCTTGTGATTTTCGCGAACCTGGCTTCATTTGTTCGAAATTTGTAGAATTTTAAAAGAATAGCACGTTTATCATTGAAACACACCATTCCGTACTGTATAATAATATTAGCGGATAAATTCAAAGAAATTTGATAAGGGGAGAACAAAATGGGATTAAAAGAGGCATGGCACGGTCTCATAGGCAAATCAGAAAAAAATGAACTTTTGACCACGGAAAAAGAAGCCATAATTCAACAAATTGCAGAAGCAAATTTATTTCCGATAGTAAAGATTCCTGAAACCAATTTGGATAAGTACAAGAAAATACCAATTTCAGGTTTAGATGCTCTCGGAGCTGCGTTTTTTAAGATACCCGATACTGCAAGAACAATAACACAAACAAAATCTACCAGTGTTGCATTGAAAGAAACATTATTTACTGCTATAAACCCTAAAGGGGTTAGTGGCTTTTTAAAGGCTAATGAGTACGGAACGGACGGAAACATTATACAAGTAAATGAACAAGGAAAACAAGTAATTGCCGGACGAATGCGTTTCAAACCTATTGATAATCTGCCATTAAACGAGACATATTCTATGACTATTCCGTTTGACCCGACATTAATGGTTGTTGCTGTTGCTGTTATGGCTATTGAACAAAAGCTAGACAAAATACAGGAAAGTATTGAAAGTATTCTTCAATTCTTAGAGCTCGATAAACAAGCAACTCAACGAGGAAATTTGAAAAAACTTGCCGAGATAGCTGAAGATTATAAAATCGCAAATTGCAATAGCAAGTTGAAACAAAATTAAAATAGCAGTGACTTTATGGTAGAAGACTGTGGATTTCCTCCGTTCGGGGCTGCGCCCCTCTCTTCGTAAATCCAAAGTGGCGCGATATTAGG
>CALWII010000010.1 GCA_944380695.1 uncultured Clostridia bacterium
ATAGATTGTAGTAAAAACCCTTTTTCTGCATCAATTCTTCGTGGTTACCGACTTCAACAATATCGCCATTATTCATTACGATTATTTGGTCGGAATTTCTTATTGTCGACAATCTGTGGGCAATAACAAAACTTGTTCTTCCTTCTGTTAATTTTTCCATAGCGCTTTGAATAAGAACTTCGGTTCGTGTATCCACAGAACTTGTGGCTTCATCTAAAATTAACATAGGGCTATCTTGTATCATTGCACGGGCTATTGTTAGTAATTGGCGTTGTCCTTGGCTTACCATTGAGTCTTCTTTAAGAACCATATCATAATTGCCAGGAAGGGTAGTTATAAAATGATGTACATTTGCCATTTTACAGTCTTCTATCATTTGTTCGTCGGTAGCAGTTGGGTTGCCAAATTTTAAATTCTCACGAACAGTACCTTCAAAAAGCCAAGTGTCTTGTAAAACCATTCCAAATAGTGAGCGTGCATAAGAGCGAGTCATATTTTTTATGCTTACGCCATCTATCCTTATGTCACCACTGTTGATTTCATAAAACCTCATAAGTAGATTTACGAGAGTCGTTTTGCCAGCACCGGTAGGCCCTACAATAGCTATATTTTGACCAGGCTCTGCTGTGAAAGAAAAATCGTGAATAATGATTTTGTCAGGGGAGTAGCCAAATGAAACGTGATCGAATTCCACTCTACCTTTAACATTTTGTATGGTCATACATTGTGTGTCGGCCGGTTCATTCTTTTCATCTAAAAACTCCATTACTCTTTCACTTGCGGCGGCAGAGGACTGTAATGAACTGAAAACGCTTCCAAGCTGTGCCATAGGTTGATGGAATAACCGTATATAAGTTATAAATGTTAGGATTGAGGTCACGAAAATCAAATTATTGGTTGATATGGCGATGTATGCTCCAAAGACACAAACCCCTGCATATATTAAATTTCCTACGACATCTATTGATGGCATCATAAGTGATGAAAGATAGCGTGAGCGTTTTGCTGATATTCTCAAATTTTTATTAATTACATCAAATTCAGCCACCGCTTTCTTTTCACCATTAAAGGCTTTCACCACATTATGTGCTGAATAAATTTCTTCTATATGGCTGTTCATATCTCCTAAATATTTTTGTTGTTTTACAAAGTATTTTTGCGAAAATTTAACAATAAGTAAAATAACACCTATTGCAAGAGGTATTTCAATCATAGAAAACAGTGTAAGTTCCCAGCTGATTGTAAACATCATAATAGGAATGCCAATTATCATTGTCATTGAAGTTATAAGATTTGACAATGTGTTGTTTAAAGTTTGACTAATCAAATCAACATCATTGGTCATTCTTGACAAAATGTCGCCATACATATTTTTGTCGTAATATGAAAAAGGTAGGTGATTGATTTTTTCTGTAATTTGTCTTCTAAAACTTTCTGCGATTTTAGCTGAAACCTTTGCCATTATAAAGTTTTCTAGGTAAGTGAACACAAATGAGACAGCATACATAATCACGAGAATTATTGCGAGTCGTGTGAAAGCTGTGAAATCAATTCCGTTTTTTTCAAGCAACATTTCCATCATTTTGTTCAATATTAAGGGCCCAACAACTGAAATAACAGTTCCTATCATAGTCAATGTGAGCGCTATAAGAACAGCCCAGCGAAAAGGTCTAAAAGCTTTAAACAGATATTTTATTGATTTTTTAAAATCTTTTGATTTTCCTGTACTCATTGTGAACGGTGGCATTATAATTCCTCCTGTTTAAGCTGTGACAAAGCGATTTCTTTATATACAGGGCAGGTTTGAAGCAACTCATCGTGAGTTCCTTTGCCAACCATTTCACCTTCATTTAATACAATAATCATATCAGCATTTCTTATTGTCCCTATTCTTTGTGCTACGATAAGCTTTGTAACATCTTTTGTGTGACTTTCTAGTGCTTTCCTTAATGTTTTGTCTGTTTTATAATCAAGGGCAGAGAAGGAGTCGTCAAAAATTAGTATTTCGGGTTTTTTAACAAGCGCTCTAGCGATGGAAAGTCTTTGTTTTTGTCCCCCCGAAACATTTTTTCCTGATTGTGAGATATGCGAGTCTAAACCTTGCTCTTTTTTGTAAACAAATGTGGCTTGTGCGATTTTTAATGCCTTTTCAATATCCTCATCGCTTGCCGATTCATTACCATATTTAATATTGTCTCTTACTGTGCCTGAAAACAAGATACCTTGTTGTGGGACATAGCCGATTCTATTGTGTAAATCGTGAACTTTAAATGTTCGAACATTTTCACCATCAACTAAAACTTCACCGGCGGTACAATCGTAGAACCTTGGTATAAGGTTGATCAAGGTCGACTTGCCTGAACCGGTTGAACCAATAAAAGCAATTGTTTGCCCCTGTTCTGCCTTAAACGAAATATTTTTGAGTACATAGTCATCAGCACTTGGATATTTAAAAGAAACATCTTTAAATTCCACGCAACCTCTTTTAGTCGGGGATACTCCTTCGCCGTCTAGAATTGAAGTTTTTGTGTTGAGAACCTCTTTAATTCTTTTGCCAGACACAATAGCTCTTGGTACCATTACAAAAAGCATAGAAGCCATCATAAAAGATATTATTATGTTTTGAGCGTATTGTGTGAATTCGCTTAAAATTTCATAATCTATTGCTCCGCTTGACATCAAATAAGCACCGAGCCAAACTAGAGCAATACTTGTGCCTGAAAGAATTAAGTTCATACCTGGTTGAATTAAGCCTGTTATTTGGTTTACAAAAATTTGAATTTTTGTTAATGATTTGTTTTCTTTATCAAATTTTTTTTCTTGAAGTTCCTCGGCAGAGTTTGCACGAACTACTTTTAATCCTGTTAAGTTTTCTCGAGTGACCAGATTTATTCTGTCGGTTAAAGATTGTATTTTGTTAAATTTTGGAACGACAAAAGTAAAAACAAGAGTGACCATTAAAAGAACCGCAACAACAGAAAAAGCTGTTACTATGGACAGATTAGAAGAAAGATTAATAATTTTTAGGATAGCGATTATTGCTGTAACAGGTGCGGTAATACCAATGTTAAGCGTCATTATTAACACTTCTTGGAGTTGAGTGACATCATTAGTTGAGCGGGTGATTAGTGAGGCTATTGAAAAATCATTAATTTCTTTCATTGAAAAATCATTTACTCTTTCAAATAAAGCTCGTCTTGTTTTTGCTAATACATTCGAAACAACGTGAGCGGATATATAATTTGCGACAATCCTTGCGATGTACATACAAACAACCATAAGTAGCATAAATCCGCCATTAATAAGTATATCTTTCCAAAACAAATTCAAGTCCCCAGCAATTTGACCCGCTTGTAGACATCCTATTATTGAACCTAAATATTCTGGCATTGAAAGGTTGCAGTAGACATATCCGCCTAAAAAAATTATGTTTGCAATTAATAACAACCAATCTGTTGTTGACATATACTTAAAAATTTTTGACATAGTGTCATTATATGCTTAAAATTTGTTTTAGTCAAATTAAATAATGGAAATAAGTAAAAATGCTTTTGTTTTTGATTTCAAATGTGCTATTATACTAAATAAGGAGTGTTTTATGAGATTATTTAAAAGTGATAAGGTTGTTGATCCTACTATTCACGATGAGGAAGAAAATATAAATATTTCTATGGGTGTGCATATTCTTTCTAACTGTAAAAATGTTTCCGTTTCTGGTAGCGCAGTTATATTAGAAGCTATTGGCACACATTTTAAAGATGTAAGCGGGAAAGCTTTCATTCAAATGTTTGATGCAAGCAGTATCGAGTCTATGTACGGCAAGGCAAAAATCGGTTTGCTTAAAAGTGGTTTCATTGGTAGAGTTTCTGGTAAGGCTAAAATCACGACAGTTAATGATTGCGTGATTGACTATGTTTCTGGTAAAGCTAAAATCGGAACAATGAATGATGGGTTCATTCGTTTTTTTGATGATAAATCCGAACTAGCTACTATGACCAAAGGTAAGATTATGTTCGTCAGAGGGAAGGCGAGAATAGTTACTCTTATTGATGGTGAGATTACCGGAGTTGAAGATAATGCAGAATTAACTAGTATGATGAATGGTAAGATTACTTACACTTTGAACGATGCAAAAGTTGGAACAATTAACAACGGGCAAATTGCTCTTATCGCTGACAACGCAGAAATTTCAACTCTCAATAAAGGGGAAATTGCCGAAATGATTGGCTCAAGTATGATTAGTGCAAATATGGAAGGAAATATAAAATATATGACCCCAAATGCATTGATTTTATATAGCCCAGATCAAAGTGAAAAAATGAGAGAAGAGTTTAAGAAAAATAAAGAAGAATTAATGAAAAATGTTGAGCAGTCACAGTTAGAGCCTGCACAGATGGAACTTGAATTGCCAGATGCAATTAAGGTAGAAAAGAAAACAAGAAAAAAACGAGAAAAAAAGACCGTTACAACTGTTATTAGTGAAAAAGAAAATTCATTAGATGGTGAATCGGAAAATTAAAGATGAGGCAATAGTAATATGGATGTATTTTTAAGTGCTCTTGCAGATGCCGCACTTGATACCTTAAAAGCTCTGCCTATTCTTTATCTTGCCTATTTACTTGTGGCCTATTTTTCACATTCTCAAAGTAAAAACTTTACAAAATTTTTGAACAAATCAAGAAAAGCTGGCCCAGCTGTTGGTGCTTTTTTAGGGTGTATTCCTCAATGTGGTTTTTCTTCTGTTATGGCAGATTTTTATTCAAAGAGGTCAATTTCTCTTGGAACATTAATTGCCGTGTTTATAGCAACGAGTGATGAAGCTATACCAATTATGATAAGCGAGCCTGCTTTTATCGGAGATATGCTTGTTTTGATTGGATTAAAAGTCGTTTTTGCAATCATTTTCGGTTATATCGTTGATTTAGTAGTTTCGTTATTTAACAGTAAGAAGCACGACACTTTACCGGCACAACCTGTTTCAGAGGAAGAATTTGAACATCAACACGACCACTGTGCGTGTGGTGGTCACTCCGATAAAAACGGAAGTTGTCACAAAGAAAACATATTTTTGGACGCCCTTTTTCACACATTAAATATAGTTATTTATATTTTTGGTTTTTCTTTAATTATAGGTGTAATTGTTGAATCTGTAGGTATGCAATCTCTTACATCTTGGTTTGGCGGTAGTGTTTACATTCAAATTCTTTTAGCAGGTGTGATTGGGTTAATCCCAAATTGTGCCGCATCTGTCTTTTTGGTCGAACTTTATATTAATGGCGGAATAGCTTTTTCTGCTATGCTTGCAGGATTAAGTGTAGGGGCTGGTGTTGGGCTTTTTGTTTTGTTTGCAAAAAACAGAGGAAAAATACAGCTTTTGCAAAACTTTTTGATTATTATTCTTATGTATATTTTTGGTGTAGCTAGTGGATTGGTTACAAGTTTTATTTATTAAATTTTTGTGCAATTTTTTTGACTTTTGTAAAAAAATATGTTATAATTGACTTATTAGGAGTCAAATATGTACGGGAAATTTGATTTCGACACTTTTAATAAGGTCGATTTGCGAAAGAAAAAAGAAATGGTCTTTTCACTTGGCATTTATGAATTGAGAGCTTTGGCGAGGGAGCTGGGTATTAAGTCACCCACAACAAAGGTGAGAGATGTTTTAATTGATAATATTGTTGAAACATTGGCACAGGGTAAACCGACTGACCCTCAAATTAGCAAAAAGGGTAGACCTTTTAAAAAACTTGCGAATATGGAAAATATTTTATCTTTTATATCAAATAAAAAAGATATTGGTGACGATTTAATGGTTTTCAACCAAGATATACCAGATTTCAAGGTAAAGGGGGGAGAGCTTTTTAATGTGCAGGGTGTGTTAAGAATAGCACAACAAACAGCATATTTTTTAGATTTAAAAACTAGCGAAGAGGTTTTTTTGAACCAAGATTTTGTTGATAACAAAAAACTTGTAAATGGTGATTTTATACAAGGCAAGGCTTATGTTATAAACAGTAAGAAGCAATATTTAATAGAAACCGTTGACAAAATAAATTTTAAGGACAGTAAAGAGTATGTCCCACTACAAAATGCTCATTTACCCCAAGTTCTTCCATCTGAATTTTTGCACGCAGAAAATTTAAAACTATTGCGTGGTGGCAGAAATTACTATGTTAATAAAGAACCAATATTTTTAGACAACAAATTGAAAAAGGTTTTTTCAACGATATCAGCAGACGATACTGTCAATGTTTTTTTAGGGCTTAATCTATGTTTTGAAGATAAAATGTATGTGGCCTCTTTAAATAATTTTGTTTGTTTCTATACCGACTATTTAAGTGAAAATTCAAATTGTTTTGACAAGATTTTAGATTCTTATAATTTAGTAAACAGACTTTCAATGCAAGGAGTAAACATAAATTTTATAATATATGATGCGGGTTTGGTTTTAACTCAACTTGAACAAAAATTTAATATTTTAAATAAAGACAACCCGTATTATGAAGCTGAACAATTTTTTAAAAAAATTATTTCGCTTGCCGTTAGCAAAAATAATAATATATCGACCACTTTATTTTTAACAATAAAAGATTCTGATTTGCAAAACAATATTATTAAAAACGACCTTATTCGCATTTCAATTGATGTCAGCATATAAGATTTGTTGACAAGATGGTTTTTTATAAATTATAATATCAGTATGTTAGTAATTTCTAGTGGATTTAATATAGGAACTCTTCATATAACTTTTTATGGTTTAATTATGGCGCTTGCTATGGCAACGGGGGTAGCCGTTGCTTGTTTAAATGTAAAAAAACGAGGTTTAAATTCAACTGATATATTAATTTTGGCTTGCTATGTTTTACCTCTTGCTGTTATAGGCGCAAGGATTTACTATGTGATATTTTCGCTTGATAGTATTACTTCTTTTTGGCAAG
>CALWII010000011.1 GCA_944380695.1 uncultured Clostridia bacterium
TCAATACCTTTAATCTTAATATCCATTTGAATTGCGGTAACACCTTTTGCTGTTCCGGTAACTTTGAAGTCCATATCCCCTAAGAAATCTTCAAGGCCTTGGATAGCCGAAAGGACAGCAACTTTGTTTGATTTTTCATCTTTAATTAATCCCATAGCAATTCCTGCTACAGGAGAAGAAATAGGAACACCACCATCCATAAGAGCAAGAGTTGAGCCACAAACACTTGCCATAGATGAAGAACCGTTTGAGGAGGTCACCTCGCTTACAAGTCGAAGAGCATAAGGGAACTCTTCCTCGGAAGGAATAACCGGTTCCAAAGCTCTTTCCGCAAGAGCACCGTGGCCGATTTCTCTTCGTCCAGGGCTTTTTAAACTTTTTGCTTCACCAGTTGCATAAGGAGGCATATTATAGTGATGTACATATCTGTTGACTTCCTCATCATCCAACCCTTCTAATTTTTGCATATCAGAAACAGTTCCTAGTGTTAAAGATGTGAGAACCTGTGTTTCGCCCCTTGTAAAAACAGCTGAACCGTGAACACGAGGTAAAACACCAACCTCGCTCCAAATAGGTCTTATTTCTTTGAGTGCTCTGCCATCAGGTCTTACACCTTTTTCAAGAATTTTTGCTCGCACCTTCTCCTTTGTCATCTTATAGAGAACATCACCTATAAATTTTTCTTGCTCTGGAAAAATTTCTGCAAAATGTTCTTTTGTTATCCTGTCGACTTCGTCTTGACGGGCTTGTCTTTCGTGTCTGTCAAATGTATTAAGTGCATTATCTAAAAGAGTATCAGCAAATTTTCTCACTTGTTTATCAATTTCTTCAGGTACAACAACAAAATTCACACTCGGGCTTACCGGTTTGCCAATCTGTTTTTTAACATCTTTAATAAATTTAACAATCTTTTTTATTTCTTTATGGCCAAACATTATCGCATCAATCATTGTTTCTTCTGGGATTTCTTTTGCGCCAGCCTCAACCATAAGAACTGCTTCTTCTGTACCGCTTACTGTAAGAGAAAGCTTCGAACGGTCACGCTCCTCTTGATTTGGGTTTAAAATAAACTTTCCGTCTATCATCCCTACTTGAACAGAACCTGTTGGTCCTTCAAATGGAATGTCTGAAATGGACAAAGCAAAGCTTGACCCTAACATTGCTAAAACTTCTGGTGCGTGATCAGGTTCTACAGAAAGAGCTGTTGCTACAACAGAAACATCATTGTAAAACCCCTTCGGGAACAATGGACGCAAAGGTCTATCGATTAAGCGAGAAGTTAAAATTGCCTTATCAGAAGGACGCCCCTCCCTTTTCTTAAATCCGCCAGGAATTTTACCAACAGAATACATTTTTTCTTCAAAATCAACGCCCAATGGGAAAAAGTCTATACCCGGTCTTGGCTCCTTTGACATAGTAACATTGACCATAACAACTGTTTCGCCACAGCTAACAAGACAATGCCCATTTGCTTGCATCCCTAATGCACCGGTCTCAAAAGTAACAATATCTCGACCTATTTTTAACTGAAATTTTTTTCCGTGAATCATATTATTTCTCCTTTAATCTAAAAAAAGGGTGACAAAAAATTGCACCCTCCCCTTAATAACTTATTTTACATCTCTTAAATCTAGCGATTTAATTAAAGCCCTGTATGCTTCGATATCTTTTTCCTTTAAATAAAGCAAGAAACCTTTTCTTTTACCAACCATTTGTAAAAGCCCTCGTCGTGAGTGATTATCCTTATGATTAGTTTTAAGATGCTCGGTTAAATGATTAATTCTTTCGGTCAAAAGAGCAACCTGCACTTGAACAGAACCCGTATCTTTATCTGATTGTTTGTATTGATTGATAATTGCTTGCTTTTTATCAGAATCCATAGTAACCTCCATTAATAAATTATTTTTTCCAAAAGCGAAGCAAGTGTCAGAGGTTGTCATCTTACTGCGCAATGGTTTTATCGACTAACTTAATATATCACAGTTGAGAAATTTTGTAAAGCAAAAATCTAATATTTTTTAAAGATTAAACAAATTTTGTTTTTTTGCTATCATCTCATCAATTCTTTTTATGTAATCATCAATAAATTTAACATTTGCTTGGCGTTCAATTTTATTTTCTAAATTGAAAACTCGTTTTGTAATAGCTCCTGCGCCTACTGCTATGATTGTTGAGGTTTCTTCCATAGAATCAATATTAAATTGACAAATATCATTATCCCTGTAAAATCCAACATTTTCTAACGAAGAAAGCTGATATTTTTGTCTATAAAGATAATATGGTTTATAGCCTGCATTCATAACTGTTTTTTCAGCTTTTGAAAGAATTTTTTCGATATTGTTAATTCCTAAACACTCGTTATTAAAAAATAAATCGCTCCCTCTTTTAAGAGATAGAGTATGAATAGTCAAATTGTTTGGATACAAATCCAACAATGTGTTTATGGTCTTATTTATTGTAAATTCTTTTTCCCCTGGAAGTCCAATAATTATATCCATATTAACTTTAAAGCCTTTCTCAACAGCGAGACTATAGGCGGAAAAAACATCTTCTTTGGTGTGTTTTCTACCAATCCTTTTTAATGTTAAATTTGAAAAAGTTTGTGGGTTTATGCAAATTCGAGTTACTCCGCATTTTTTCAAAACATCAAGTTTCTCTTCAGTGATTGTGTCTGGTCTGCCACACTCCACAGTAAATTCGTTTGTTGAAAACTTAACTTCGCCAAGCAATCTCTCTAGTTGTTCAGCCGTTAAAACAGACGGTGTACCTCCGCCAATATAGACATTGCGCACAATTAATGATTTTTCAGTTATTATTTTACGAACGGCTTTGATTTCCTTAATTAAACAATCTAGATACTTTTCTACGAGATTATTAACTTTCGAAAGTTCACTAGATATAAAACTACAATAAACGCATCTAGACGGGCAAATAGGAATGTTCACATAAAAATCAACAAGATTGTCATTTCTTATTATACCTTTTTGATTTTTTAAAATTTTGGAAACTAAAAGTGCCTTCTCGTATGAAATAGCGTATTCGTTTTGCAAATACTCAACTATTAAATAATCCTTCACTTCACCACTTTCGATTAAATTCCTGGCGAGTGCTGTTGGTCTTATGCCCGTAAAACTCCCCCAAGGCAAAACTTTTTTTTCAATTTTAGACAAGACCATATACAACGAATATAAAACTCTTCTCTTTCGAATACTTTTTGTTTTAAGTTGATTCCCTTCAGGCAAAGGATAGTCAAACTCAAAATTTTCTCCATTCACGACAATCTTTTCGTATAGCTTATTATAAATTTCTTCGTTATGCACAATTTCCACGGAAAAATCATTGCCGTAAAATACGACCGCAAGTTCTTCCATTTCCTTTTGAAATTCTGTATTAGTTTTTATCATCAGCTTATCCTATTAACTTTTTTAACGCCTTTGATTTGTTCAATCATAGTTATAACTTTTTTAACTTCGTTATTGTTTGAAGCCATAATTACTAAACTACACTCTATTTGCTCGCCAACTTCGTTTGCACTAAATGCTCGAAGAGTAATATTCGCTAGCGTCAAATTTGATGTCAATTTATTAATAATAGAAGGTGTGTTTTCTGCAATAAGCTTGATTTCCGCATAAATAATAGTAGATTTTTTATCTTCCCAATCGACATCGATAAGTCTTAGTGTGTCAAGATACTTAATGTTTTGACAATCTTTTTTGTGAATAGTGACTCCTTTGCCTTGTGAAATATAGCCAATAATTTCATCTCCTGCGACAGGATGGCAACAGCCGGCATATCTAACTAGCAATCCAGTCGTTCCGTCAACCACTACGCCATCTTTATTAGTTTTTATTTTTATTTTTTCTTCGTGTTTTTTAAGAGCATTTCTGTCTTTAATAAAAAGGGCAAAAAATCTTCCAACAACTTGAGAAGCAGAAAGTGAACCTGAGCCTATTGCGGCATAAAGTTCATCCATAGAAGCCATAGAATATTTATAAAGAATTTCATCAATATACTTCTGTTCTAAAAGTTGTGAAGCAGACAAATCCTTGGCTTTTGATGCCTCTTCAAACATTGTTTTTCCATAACCGATGTTTTCTTCTTTCATTTCGGTCTTGAAAAACGCTTTAATTTTACTTCGAGCGCCAGAGGTTTTTATATTGTTTAACCAATCCCGTGACGGTCCTTTGGAATTTTGATTGACAATAATTTCAACGACATCTCCATTTTTTAGTTCGGTAAAAATGGGCTTCATCACATTGTTAATTTTACCACCGACACAGTGATTGCCTATATCGGAATGAATCGCATAAGCAAAATCAATAACACTAGAACCAACCGGCAATTCAATTATCTTACCTTTAGGCGTTTGCACAAAAATTTCGCCAGTATAAAGGTCTGTTTTTAAAGTTTCCACGAAATCTTCTGGCGAAAGCTCTTGAGCTTTTTCAATAATTTCACGAAACCAACTAATTTTTTGGTCAAGTTTCGCCATTTTTGCATTGCCCTCTTTGTACATCCAGTGAGCTGCGACACCATATTCACAGTTTTTGTGCATATCAAAAGTTCTTATTTGTATTTCTAACGGTTTTTGATTTTCAACTATGACTGTTGTGTGCAATGTTTGATAACCATTAGGTTTCGGATTTGAAATATAGTCCTTAACACGCCCCTGCATCGGTTTATAAATCCCGTGTATTTTGCCAAATACTGAATAACATTCATCGACAGTTTTTACAAGAACACGCATAGCTATGAGGTCATATATTTGTGCCAAAGTAACATTATTCATACTTATTTTGCGAAAGATAGATGAAACGTGCTTTTGTCTAGCTTGAATTTCTCCATCAATATGCAACTCATCTAAAATTTGTTGTAATCTTTTTTTAGTAATTTCTAACTGTCTTTGATTTGCCTCTTTATTTTTTTCCAAAGTCTCGATTAATGTGTAATACATTTTTGGGTTTTGATATTTAAAACAATAATCTTCCATTATTGATTTCATATTAGACAAACCCAATCTCTCAGCCAGCGGAGCAAAAACTTCTTTTACATTAGCAACGAAATCCACATCGTTTTTAGACAAAGGTTCAGAGAGGTGCTTTACATCATACAAAATTCCTGCTAGTTTGATGACAACTACCCGCAAATCCTTGCCTAACCCTAAAAAAAGTCTGCGAATATCA
>CALWII010000012.1 GCA_944380695.1 uncultured Clostridia bacterium
TTATTTTTGATGAGCATTTCTTTTCAAATATTTTGACTGCTTGTTTTCAAGCAGTCTTTTTTGTATATTCGCCTAAATAAAGGAGAATTAAATGAAAAAACAAAAATTAACATTAGGCACTGCAAAATACTTTGTGCTTTGCGACGCATTCTGATAATATATGGTTACTGTTGCAAATTGTTGCAAATGTATCAGTTTTAGGCAGTTTTAGAAAGAATTTGACCGAAAGTTATGAGTTTTAACTTTCGGTCATTTTTTTAGGCACGCAAGAATAACACTAATGAAATGAATGTTTTCTTTTGCCTATTTTATAGCTAAAAATCATTTGCTACAAATTTTGGGTGTATTTGCAACAAAAAATTCGTTATAAAAACATAAATTTGAGAGCAAAATTTTATGATGGTAAACTAAAAGAACAAGTAAGCGATGCTTATGCAGACCCAAAATCCAAAAGTTATTCAAGCACTACTTGGACATAAATCAGTCAAAACAACAATTACAACATATAATTCAGTTGATAAAAGTTATTTTCAAAAAGCAACTGATGTTATAAATAATCAATATAACACTAATAAAAATACAGATAAAAATAATGACATAAAACAAGAAATAGACGAAGATGAACTAGAAGAATATTTACAATGGAAAAAAGAAAGAGAAAAGCAAAAAAGACAAAAAGATTTGGAGATATAAAAATTTAACAAAACTATTGACTTTTTTATTAAAATAGGTATAATAATTATAAATATTGACAAATGGAGGTAAAAGAAATGCGTGTTGTTATCTAAAATAACACATAAAAATTGGGCGAAGTTTTTATGTTGTTATATAATTTAATATAAGACATAAAAACAAGCTGGTTATTTTTGATGAGCATTTCTTTTCAAATATTTTGACTGCTTGTTTTCAAGCAGTCTTTTTTGTATATTCGCCTAAATAAAGGAGAATTAAATGAAAAAACAAAAATTAACATTAGGTATTTTTGCGCATGCAAATGCTGGAAAAACTACAATCACAGAACAACTTCTTGTAAAAACTGGCACAAAAGCAGAAGTTGGAAGAGTTGATTTTGGCACAACAACCACTGATAACATGGATATTGAAAAACAACGTGGAATAACTGTGCGCGCAGGTCTTGTAAGTTTTGAAACTGGAAATAAAATTTTCCAACTTATTGACACTCCGGGACATATTGATTTTGTTCCGGAAGTTGAGAAAAGCGCAACAATTTTAGATGTTGCAATTTTGCTTCTTAGTGGAGTTGAAGGTATTGAGGCTCAAACAATAGAAATTTATAAAATTTTAGAAGCCCGAGAAATTCCCATAATCATTTTTGTAAATAAAATGGACAGAGATGGCGCAAACTTAAACAAAACCGTCGAAGAAATCAAAAACAATTTGACAAATAAAGCAATCCTAATTGAAGATAGTAATCTTGTGAATTTGCTTGCTGACTTCGATGAAGAAATTTTATCTTTTCTTATTGAAAATAATACTCTTGATAAAAATATGATATACAAAAAAGTAAACCTTCTTACAAGCGAAAAGAAAATCGTTCCTATTTACAGTGGAAGCGGCTTAAAAGGTATTGGCATTGATGATTTGTTACGTGCGTTGAATGACATTCAAATTAAACTTGAAAAATCTAAAAATCTTTCTGCTTTTTGTTTCAGAAATAGACTTGAAAATGGTGAAAGAAAAACTTTTATCAAAATGCTTGGTGGGACAATTAGCGTGAAAGATAAAATTGTAATTTTGGATGAAAAACAAACCATTCAAAAGATTGAAGTTTTGAATGGTTTAGGATTTGAAAATACAACAGAAATTTCTACTGGGGATATTGCGATTTTGTACGGTGTAAAAGTTGATACTTTTGCTTATATAGGAGAAAAGGGAAATATAAAAATAAACACGACCGATAGAACATTCTTCTCTGTTTCTGTTGTTCCTGAAAAACAAGATGAAAGATTGAAAGTTATTGGGGCTTTAAAGGATATCGAAGTTGAAGATACAACAATCAATCTTCAGCTTGTTGAAAATAGCAATGAAATCAAGATTGATATTATTGGCGATGTGCAAGCCGAAATCATAAAAAGTATTCTTGAAAGAGAATATAATTTAAAAATAGAATTTGAAAATCAAAAGGTAATTTTTAAAGAAACACCATCACAAATTGGCACTGGGAGGGCTTCTTACACTGGCGTTTCAATGGTTGAATTGAAGGTTGTTCCAACTGCACTTGGAAGTGGTATAAATTTTAAGAGCGAATGCAATAAAAATATTTTGATTGATAAATATCAAAAACAAGTTGAGAGATTAGTACTCCGCTATTCAAAAAGTGGTTTTTTTGGAGTGAATTTAACTGACTGCGATATTGTGCTTACAACTGGCAAATTTGATAGTGTTGGGAGTGAGCCAATGCATTTCAATATGGCAACTCCAATCGCACTTGCAAGAGCGATAAAAAACTCAAAACCTTATTTGCTTTCTCCATATTCAAAGGCCATTTTAAAAATTCCAAACAGTACAAAAGAAGTTATGAATTTTATAAATGAACAAAACTTGAATATTGAAAGCGTTGAAATGACCGAAAATGAAAGCAAAATTGTATGCAGTGGCTATTTGGAGAATGTTTATGAATTGCAGAAGAAAATCAAAAAATTGACTTCAGGATTTGGGAAGATTGAAGTCTCCCATGAAGGATATAAAAAATATTATAAAGACACCGATTTGACTTTTTCTGCGGACAGCCCTTTCAATGAAGAGAACTTTATAATCAATGTTATGAAAGGCAGTTTGCCCAATCTCGACAAACAGCCAAGACGAAAGGCTAAAGTGAAATATAGCCAACGCACAAAAGATTGGTATCAACAAGGATAAAACAATATAAAATTTATTAAATTAAAATTAAACTAATAATATAAGGAGGATTATATGGGAAGAATTATAGCTATATGTGGTAAAATTTGCTGTGGCAAATCTTATTATTCAAACAAGTTAAAAGAAAAAGA
>CALWII010000013.1 GCA_944380695.1 uncultured Clostridia bacterium
CACAAAGTATTGCTTATAAATATTAGAAAAAAATAGTTTTAATTAAATAAGTCTTTTATCTTTTCCTGTTGTTCTACAATAAGTTTTTTTAATAGTGTGTATCTTTTTACAGTGTATGTGTTCGACACCATCTTTCGTAAATTCTTTTTTTCGCCAACAAGAACTACCATTTTTTTTGCACGAGTAACCGCAGTATAAATCAGATTTCGAGTCAAAATCATACTCGTACCTGCTATAATAGGAATAACTACAACATCAAATTCAGACCCTTGAGATTTGTGAATTGTAATAGCATAAGCTAATGAAAGTTCTCCGATATCAGTTCGTGCATAAGTACAATATCTGCCGTCTTCAAACTGAACAGTAGTTTCACCCGTTTGATAATCTATTTTTTCAATCTGACCAATATCGCCATTAAAAACACCCTCACCTTCTTCAACAACAAAACCACTCCTCTTCTTCCAAGTAAGGTTGTAATCATTAGCAGTTTGCATTACTTTGTCGCCCTCTCGAAATACTGTCGTGCCAACAGTAATTTGAGTTTTAGAATAGGTTTGAGGATTAATGATGTCTTGAAGAGTATGATTCAAATTGTCTACCCCGCACACACCAGCCTTAAGAGGAGCAAGAACTTGGATTTGAGAAGAATCAATATTTAAAAACTCTGGTATTCTTTTTGTAACCAATTCGACAATTGACAAATGTATATCGGGCAACTCTTCTTTTTGCTCAAAGAAAAAATCTTTGGAAGAATTATCTATAATCGGCATAATCCCGTTGTTTATCATTTGAGCATTACTTATTATTAGACTGTCGCTGGTTTGTCTATGTATTTTTGTAAGCATAGTGACCGGGAAAGCTTGACTTTTTAAAATATCTCCTAAAACATTCCCTGCTCCAACGCTCGGCAACTGATCCTTATCGCCGACTAAAACCAACCTTGCGTCACGAGGCAAGGCTTTTAACAATGCGCTCATAAGCATCACATCGACCATACTGACTTCATCGACAATAAAATTTTTTATATCAAAAGGATTGTTTTCGTTATGAACAAATCTGCTCCCTTTTTCAAAATCTCCATTAACCTCTAAAGCTCGATGAATAGTCTTTGCTTCTTTCCCTGTACTGTCTGAAAGTCTTTTCGCAGCACGCCCTGTCGGAGCGAGCAATGCAACGCTTTCTTTCCTGTCCGCCAAAATTTCCATAATGCATTTAATAATCGTAGTTTTACCCGTCCCAGGGCCTCCGGTTATTATTGAAACGCCATTATTTACTGCACTTTCGATAGCTTTCTTCTGTTCAATATGAAAATTTATATTATTTCTTTGTTCAAAAGCTAATATCTCATCGGAAACATCTGTTTTGATAACATTAGAGGCCTGCGACAACAAACAAAGTTTTTGCGCAATAGAATACTCATAAAAATAATTTTTAGAAAGCATTATAACTTCTACATTATCATACCAAAAATCAAAACAGGTTTTATCTGCGACAAGTTCATCAATTACTTGAAAAAAAACATTTTCATCAACATTTTGCACATCGAGCAAATCAACGACATTATTAATCAGCATCTGTTTTGGCAAATAAGTGTGTCCATTCTTCTCTATTGAATTTGTTAAAATATGCACTATTCCTGCTCGTGCTCGAAAAAGGCTGTCAGACGGTATTCCAATGCTTTTAGCTATTTTATCTGCGGTTAAAAATCCTATTCCGTCGACATCTTCTACAAGTCTGTAAGGATTATTTTTGACTATTTCTACTGTTTTGGCACCATAAGTATCAAAAATTTTTAAAGCTAAATTTACGGAAATGTCGTAATTTTGCAAAAACATTATTGCATTTTGAACCAAACGGAGCTCGGAAAATTTTGCTGATATTTCATAGGCCTTATTTTTACTTATTCCTTTTACCTCAACAAGCTTTTCCGGTGCCATTTCAATAATAGAAAAGGTGTCGGCCTTAAATTTTTGAACTATGTTTTTTGCAGTTATTGGTCCAACCCCTTTAATTAAACCAGAGGCCAAAAATTTTTCAATACCTGCAATTGTTTGAGGCAAGGTAATCTCATAATTTGAAAAAGCAAATTGATAGCCGAATTTTTTGTTATTAACAAATTCCCCTTCCAAACTCAAATGCTCACCTATGTTAGCGGAAATCATTTTCCCTACAATTGTGACAGGGGTGTTATTATGTGAAATCAAAGCTACGGTGTAGCCATTTTCCTCATTTCTGAAAATTATTTCCTCAACAGTACCTTCAATTCGCATAGATAAATTTTATCACTGAAATGTAATAAAAACAAGCGAAAACAGTTGCGATATCTAAAAAAATGTTTATAATATATATTAGTTATGAAAACAGCACAAAAAATTTTGGAAATTGAAGCTCTTTGTGAAAATCTTCTTAAGAAAAATACCGATGGAGGTTTATTAAAATTTAAGGTTTTGTCTTTTGCAAAGCTTTACTCTAACCTTTCCGTAAGTATGATTATTGAAAAGTTAGGAATAAAAAAATCTAACTTTGCTCTAATAACCGCAGACCTTGAAAAAGAGGGCTTGCTTAAAATATCGCACGCAGAAATCGATAGACGATGTCGAGTTTTACAGTTAACAGAACGCGGGGAAAAAATTCTGGACGATTTTTATCAAAAAATAGAAGCTGACATTGGACTAACTGATGTTGACACAGAAAGAGCTTTTGACATATTATTAAACTATCTAAATAAAAGGATTTGATATGATAAAACTTTATAATTCACTCACAAGACAAAAAGAAGATTTGATTGTAACCGACAACACAGTAAAAATGTATTCCTGTGGTCCAACAGTTTACAGCTATCCACACATAGGAAATATGCGTGCCTACTTGTTTATGGATGCTTTGCGTAGAATAATCAAATACAATGGCTACAAAATTGATGGCGTTATGAATATTACTGATGTCGGACATTTGACAAGCGATGAGGATGAAGGAGACGACAAAATGCTTGTCGCTAGCGAGCGGGAAAAGAAAACGCCTGAAGAAATTGCCAACTTTTATACCGATATTTTTATGGGAGAAATGAAAAAACTTAACATTGATATGCCTGAACACATTTGTCCCGCAACAAGTGTAATTCACGAAATCATAGTTTTCGTGAAAACATTGCTAGAAAAAGGCAATGCTTACGAAACTTCAAAAGGTATATATTTTGATATAGCTTCTTTCCCAGAATATGGTAAATTAGGTGGAACAGGATTAGACGAAAAACTTGCCGGAGCAAGAATTCAAATCGATGATGAAAAACGACATCCCGCGGATTTTGCGCTTTGGATTAAAGCACCAAAAAACCACATTATGAAATGGGATAGTCCTTGGGGCAAAGGTTACCCGGGCTGGCATATAGAATGTAGCACTATTGGAATGAAGTTTTTAGGAGAAAGCATAGATATTCACACAGGCGGAGT
>CALWII010000014.1 GCA_944380695.1 uncultured Clostridia bacterium
ATTAAAGGGAATTTAATATGTTTAATACAAAAAAATTGTTCGCAAGGGCAAAAGCAAAAAACAAAAGTATTGTTTTTCCTGAAGCTGGATTTAGTGATAGGGTTTTGCAAGCTGTAAAGTATTTAAAGAAAAAAAATATTTGCAAACCTATTTTGATAGGAGATGAGTCAAATTTAGTTATTAGAGATAAATCACTTGTTAATTTTACTATAATGAATCCAAAAACAAGTCCGCTAAAAAATAAAATATCAAAGCATATTTTTTCGAGATTAAAGGATTCTGGCACAACTTTTGAAGAGGCAGAAAAATTGGCGACTGACCCTTATTATTTTGCAACTGTTCTTGTCGATATGGATATTGCAGACGGGATGGTTTGTGGCGCAGAAACCTCAACAGCAAATACGATTAGACCAGCGTTAAAAATTATTAAACCGGCAAAAAAAGACGGGTTAGTTTCATCTTCTGTTTTACTTTTTGGGAAAAACAAATTTTTAAAAGGAAAGGATTTGTTGCTTGCTGACTGTGGAGTAATAATCAATCCTTCAAGTGAACAGCTTTCAATCATTGCTTCACAAACGGCAGACACAGCAAAATTGCTAGAAATTGACACCCCTAAACTAGCTTTTTTATCATTTTCAACTCACGGAAGTGCAAAAAGTGATGATGTGGATAAAGTAAGAAAAGCTTATGAGTTATTTTCAAAGCCGGGTGTTGTTTGCGATGGTGAATTGCAATTTGATGCAGCTATGCGCCCTGAAGTTGCGATGATAAAAGCCCCTAAAAGCTTAATAAAAGGCGATGCAAACATTTTAATATTTCCAGATTTGAATTCTGGCAACATTTGCTATAAAGCTATGCAATCGGTAGGGTCTCTGCAAGCGATAGGACCGATATTGCAAGGATTGAAAAAACCCGTTAATGATGTATCTCGTGGTTGTACAGTTGAAGAGATAGTGATTATTTCAGCGATAACAGTTTTACAAGTAAAGGAGAAAAAACAATGAAAGTTTTAATTATAAATGCAGGTTCAAGTTCAATAAAGTTTCAATTATTTGATATGACTGATGAAAGTGTGATTGCAAAAGGTAATTGCGAAAAAATTGGGCTTAAAGATTCTTTTATTACCTATAAAGCAAAAGGTGGTGAAGAAACTGATAAAGTTTTAATGAAAAATCACACAGATGCTTTGAAAGTTTTGTTAAATAAGTTGTCTGTTGGCAAACTTTCGGTGATTAAATCGTTTGACGAAATTTCAGCTGTAGGCCATAGATGTGTGCACGGTGGTTGGATGTATTTTGAATCAGAAATAATAACAGATGAATTGATTGCCAACCTTGAAATGATGAAAGAAGTTTCTCCTCTTCACGCAACAGCTAACATCGCTGGAATGGTTGGTTGTCGAAAGGTTATGCCAAAAACACCACAAGTGGTAGTGTTTGACACTGCATTCCATTCAACGATGCCACCAGAAGCATATATGTATGGTATTAAATATGAAGATTATAAAGATTATCACGTACGCAAATATGGTTTCCACGGCACAAGTCACCGTTACATTATGCAAGAGACTGCAAAAATAATGAACAAAAAACCTGAAGAATTAAAAATCATATCTTGTCACATTGGTAATGGCTCATCAATTACAGCTATAAAAAATGGTAAGTGTGTTGATACTACTATGGGATTCACACCGCTTGAAGGAGTGATGATGGGAACGAGAACAGGGGATATCGACCCAACAGTTGTGTCTTATTTAGGAAAGAAGAAAGGCCTTAATGCAGAACAGATGATTGATTATTTTAATAAACAATGTGGGGTTTTAGGTATTTCAGGAAAAAGTAGTGATATGCGAGATATTAATAAACTGGTCGCAGAAGGAGATGAAAGGGCAATTCTTGCCAGAGATATGCTTTTCTATCGCATATCAAAACACGTAGGAGCTATGCTTAATGTTCTTGGCGGAGCTGATGCTATTGTATTTACAGCTGGTCTGGGCGAAAATCAAGAGGATTTGAGAGAATATATTTTAGATAAGCTCGCTTATGTAGGAGTAAAATTTGACAGAAAGAAGAATTTAAATTTGCCGAGAGGAACAGTTGAAGAGCTTTCGGTTAAAGGTTCCTCTATACGAGCGTTTAGAATACCAACGAACGAAGAACTTTTGATTGCCAGAGACACATTAAAACTAGCTGGTTTAAAAAAATAATTTAAATTGCTTGACAAAAGATGACTAAATGACTATAATAAACAAGAATGAAATTTAAAGGAGGAAATCATGGCTGTTCCAAAGGGTAAAGTGTCAAAAGCAAGAAGAAATGCAAGAAACTCAGCAAATTTTAAGGCTACTGCTCCTACTTTGGTGGAGTGCCCACAATGCCACGAAATGAAAGCACCTCACGCTGCTTGCAAAAAATGCGGGACTTATAAAAATGAAACCGTTATAGAAGTGGATAAAAAGAAGAAAAAAGCTTAATCAGGTTTTAACGCAACATATTTGTGCTATTATGACATAACAAACACTATATATAGTGTTTTAACAAGTAAGCAACTCGCGATTTACAGCGAGTTGTTTTTTTGTTTTATAATTAAAATTTTTAAATGACTTAAATCGCTTTACTTATTTTTATATTTTTTATATACTTAAATAAATTTACTTGGTGAGGTAAAAGATGAAAATTGTTGTTGATGGTTTTGGAGGAGATAGAGCACCAGAGGAAATTGTTGAAGGTGTTATTATTGCATTAGATAAGCACAAACAACTTGAAGTTATCATTACAGGAGATGAAAACAAACTTAAAAATTTAATCAATGGAAGATATCGAGACAGGATTCAAGTGGTACACGCACCGAAAGTTATCACGAACGATGATATACCAACCGAAGCAATTAGAAAAATGGAAGATTCTTCTTTAGTTAAAGCTTTTGATATTTTGAAAAACAATGAAGATGTAATCGCACTAATTTCAGCAGGGTCGACAGGTGCTATTTTAACTGGCACCATTATGAAAATTGGCAGGATTAAAGGTATCACTAGACCAGCTCTTGCTCCTATTTTACCAACAAAGCGAAAAGATAAAGATGTATTGTTGTGTGATAGTGGTGCCAATATTGATTGCAAACCTATTAATCTCTATCATTTCGGATTGATGGCATCTGCCTACTACTCTATATTGTATAATGAAAAGTCTCCAAAAGTTGGTTTGCTAAATATAGGCGTAGAAGAACATAAGGGTAATGATTTGACTCGTGAAGCATATCAAATTTTTAAAAACAGTTCGTTAAATTTTATTGGAAATGTTGAAGCCCGAGAATATATGTCGGGTAATGTTGATGTTATGGTGGCAGAAGGGTTCGCCGGCAATGTTCTTTTGAAGGCGTCAGAAGGAGCAGTCGGGGCGGTTTTATCATTGCTTAAAGGTTCTATTAAATCACACTTATCTTCAAAAATCGGCGCAATTTTTATGAGAAAGACCTTTAAAGAATTAAAAGGTAGAGTCGATGTTTTAAACAAGCACGGAGGGTCTCCTTTTTTAGGAATTAAAAAACTTGTTATGAAAAATCACGGAAGTTGTGGCAGGTTAAACATTTCATCTTCCATTGACCAAGCCATACTTTTGCACGAAAACAAACTTATTCAAAAAATTGAAGATGCATTGGTTGAAAAGGTTGAAAAATAATGGTAGAACAAAAAATAGGGTATTTTTTTAAAAATAAAAGCCTTCTCAATAGGGCATTAACTCATTCTTCAAAGTCATCGGAAAATTACGAAAGACTAGAATTTTTGGGTGACAGTATTTTAGATTTTTTAGTTGGTGACTATCTTTACAAAAATTGTGAAGAAAATGAAGGCTATCTTACTGTTACAAGGAGCCATTATGTTTCAGAGGGATTTTTAGCTAAAATCTTTGATGACCTTTCATTGAATGATGACATAGTACTTGGTAAGAGTATGAAAGATTCTATTTCAAAGGCAGTAAAGGGCGATGTCATAGAAGCAATTATCGCTGCAATTTATCTTGATGGTGGAATTAACTCCGCGCGTAAGTTTATTCAAAAGCACTTTGATCTCAAAAATTTTCGTTATATTCAAAACGATAATTATAAGAGTCGGCTTCAAGAACTTGTTCAAGCAGGTTTTAAATGTGCAATTAAATATGTTACAGAGCGCAAAGAAAATGGTTTCGAATCTAGTTTTTATATGGATGAAGATAAAATTAGTACTGCTGTTGGTAGCGATAAGTTATCAGCAGAACAGGAATGTGCAAAATTAGCGATAAAAAAACTTTTTAAGGTATAATTAAAAGGCAGGCACTTATGATTTTAAAAAAAATTGAAATGTCAGGGTTTAAATCTTTTGCAGATAAAACTGTTATTGAGTTTAATGACGGTTTTACTGCGATTGTTGGTCCTAATGGTTGTGGCAAAAGCAATGTCGCAGATGCAATCCGTTGGGTTTTAGGGGAGCAAAAAGTTAAGGATTTGCGTGCAGACAGTATGCAAGATGTTATTTTTAATGGAACTGAAAAAAGAAAAAGTCTTTCTTATTGCGAAGTATCACTTCATTTTGATAATTCTACTAGGTATTTTGATTTTGACTATGACGAACTCATTATTACGAGAAAACTTTATAGGTCAGGCGAAAGTGAGTATTTAATAAATAAAAATACTTGTTTGCTCCGTGATATCACAAATCTGTTGTATAACTCTGGTTTGGGAAAGAGCGGATATTCTATAATTGGACAAGGTAAAGTTACTGAAATTGTCGAATCTAAACCAGAAAACAGAAGGGGTATGTTTGAAGATGCCGCTGGTATAGCAAAATACAAAAAGGACAAAACAGATGCCGAAAGAAAGCTTGAAAATGCTAGACAGAATCTAGCAAGAGTCGGTGATATCTTACAAGAAATTGAAAGACAAATGGGTCCTTTAAAGAAACAAGCAGAAAATGCAAAAAAATATTTGGAATATAAGTCACAGTTAAAAGATTTAGAAGTTAACGCCTACATTTTTCAATATGAAAATGCGAGTGATTTAAAAGATAAAATACGAATTAAGCTTGATGCTATTTCACAAGAACTTGCGTTAAGAGATGCTGAAATGAATGATGCATCTAGTCAATATGATGTGGCTATGCAAAAACTTGATAATTTTGATGTCACGCTTTCTAAAATTAATGCGCAAATTCTCGAATTAACTGTAAGTTTAGAAAAACAGGAAGGCGAAACAAAGGTAGCGCGTGAAAGAATTTTGTTCACTCAAAAAGAAAACGACAGATTAAATTTGGACTTGGCCAATTCTGAAAAAGCATTGGAAATTGCATCAGAAACGAAGTTAAAGAGAGAGAAAGAAAAAAATGAACTCGACGACAAACTCGCCTCGTTGGAAAACGCTTTTGATGACCTTTCCCAGCAATATAGTTTGGCCGCACAAGAAATTGAAATTAATGAGGCACAAACAAGTCAATCTCAACAAAAATTTATTGAAACACTTGGTTCTTTGTCTGATGCAAAGAGCTCATTATCAAAGTTTGCTACAGAAAGAGATATATTAAGTACAAACTTTGAAAATGTTGAAGAGGAAATCAAAAGTACCAAACAAAAGCTTGTCGAACAAGAGAATAGTAGGACAGCAGTCGCTAACGAATTAAGTAAAATATCAGGTGCTCTTTCTTCTACCGAAAAGGAATATGGCGAGGTTGTCGCTAAACACTCACTTCTTTCAAAGCGTTTACAAGAATTCGAAGAAGAAAGACAAAATAAAGCAACAGAACTAAAAGTTTTTGAGAACAGGCTTAAACTTTTGGTAGATATGCAAGCTGAGTTCGAAGGCTATAATTTTGCAGTAAAGAAATTGTTAAAACTCACATCGACTACATCTGGGCTTTCAAAACATATCGTTGGTGTGGTTGCATCTTTGATTAAAGTTCCTGAAAAGTTTGAAACGGCAATTGAGGTTGCTCTTGGTTCGAGTGTCCAAAATATTGTTACATATGACGAAAATGGAGCGAAGGAATTAATTGAGTACCTTAAAGAAAATCATTATGGCAGAGCAACTTTCTTACCTATATCTTCTATGAAAAGTCGTTCTATTAATGTGGCACAAATTAAAAATATGAAAGGGTTTGTTGGAATAGCTGATGAGCTTATTTCGTATGATAATTCAATAAAAAATGTTGTCTCTGGTCTTCTTGGTGGAACAGTCATTGTCGAAAAGTTAATTGATGCTATTCAAATGTCTCGAGCTAGTGGCTATAACTTCAAAATAGTTTCTCTCGAAGGTGATGTCATAAACCCACAAGGTTCTATAACAGGTGGTAGTAAAAAAAGTGAAGCAGTTGGTATTATGAGCCGTGAAAGAGAAATCGAAACTCTTAAAACAGAAATTGTTAAACTAAAAGATTTTTTAAAAAATGCTGAAAATGAGAAAGAAGCTCTTGCAAAACAGACTAGCGAAGCAAAAGAGAAACTCCAAATTATATCTGACAGAAAAGTTGAACTTTCAAACAAGTCGACTTCTCTTAATGTTAAGCTTGAAGCTTTAGAGAATATGATAAAGGAGATCGTCGACAACATTAATGTTTTAGAAATGGAGAGAACTACTATATCCAACAAACTCAAGCTTGTCAATGAAGAATATGATAAATCCGTTTTGCTGGAGTCTGCGCTTTCAGGGAATGAATCTGATGCGAGTACATTGGTCGCTAATAAAAAAGCACACACAGATATGTTAAGAAAGAAAAGAGAGGAATTAAGCACAAATCTTACCACAGTTAAAGTTGAAATTGCCTCTGTTAAGACACATATAGAGAACTTAAAAAATGAAATATTAAGACTAGCAAATGAAATCGGAGCACAAAATGAAAACATAAGGTTAATTAATGCTCACCTCGACGATAACAATAATTTCATTCAATCAGCGGAGGAATTAATTAAAAATCGTCTCGCAAGTGCTCCTAGAACTAAAACTAAAGAAGAATTAGAAGCATTGACTGTTAAGCAGAAAAAGACCGAAGAAGAAAAAATTCAGCTTTCATCATTAATTCGCTCTTTAGATGCAAAAAAGACTTCTTTAATGGAAGAACTAAACAGAATAAACGACCGAAAATATAGAGAAGAAATGAATTTGGCTAAAGTTGATTCTGATATTGAAGTAATGCAGGAGCGTATTTACGAAGAATATTCACTTGTATATAATGATTGCCTTGCTTTAAAAAGACCAGATTTTGACATAAAAGTAGCGATGCCAGAAATAGCTAGAATCAAGAGAGCTATATCTGGATTGGGGCCTATCAATGTTAACGCTATTGAAGATTGTTCTGCTTTGATGGACCGTTATAATGAATTGTCTACTCAATCGGATGATTTGAAAAAAGCCGAAGATGATTTGACAAAAATCATTAAAGATTTGTCAGAAATTATGATTGAAAAATTTACAAGCGAACTCGAAAAAATAAATGCAAGCTTTAAAATAACTTTTAGAGAACTTTTTGGCGGAGGCAATGCAAAACTAGAACTTGTTGACCCTGATAATCCTCTAGAATCAGGGGTGGAAGTTTTTGTTCAGCCTCCTGGAAAGAAAATCCAAAATATGTCATTATATTCAGGTGGAGAAAAATCATTAACAGCTATGGCAATAATCTTTGCCATACTGCGAATTAAACCTTTACCTTTCTGTTTGTTTGACGAAGTCGAAGCCGCATTAGATGACTCTAATGTTGAAATAGTAGATAAATATTTGAAAAAATTGTCTGACGAAACACAGTTTATTCTTATAACTCATAAGAAACCGACAATGGAATACGCTGATTCTTTGTTTGGCGTTACTATGGAAGAAAAAGGTGTTTCAAAAATAGTTTCAGTAAAACTTTCAGACGCAATTAAACTTGATGAATCTGCATAGAGGAGACAAAATGGGGTTAATTAAAAAGATTAAAGAAGCTTTAAAAAAAACCAGGGAAGCTTTTTCAAGAAAGATTGATGCCTTGCTCTCACACGGAGAGCTTGACGATGAGTTTTATGATGAACTTACTGATTTGTTGATTTCTTGTGATTTGGGAGTGCGACCAGCCGTTGAAGTTGTTGATGAATTAAGACTTTATGCCAGAAAAAACAAAATTAGAACAGCAGAAGATGTTAAAAAAGCTCTCAAGTTGATATTAACAGAGCAACTTGAAAATGCACCCAAAATTAAATTTACTTTTCCAGTTATTATCACTATAATTGGCGTTAATGGAGTTGGTAAAACTACAACAATAGGCAAGCTTGCAAAATACTTCCAAAATCAAAAAAAATCCGTAACCTTGGTCGCTGGCGACACATTTCGAGCCGCAGCTAGTGAACAATTGACTATGTGGGCGGAAAGGTCCAAAACTAGAATTATCAAACACGCAGAAGGAGCTGATGCAGCGGCAGTTGTATTTGATGGTATTGCAAGTGCTAAAGCCAAAAAAACAGATGTTTTAATTGTCGATACTGCTGGAAGACTTCACACAAAAACAAATCTTATGGAAGAATTAAAAAAGATCGGTCGTGTTACTGCGAAGGAATATCCAGAAGCACAACATTTAAATTTTATAGTTTTAGATGCTACAACAGGTCAAAACGCAGTTGCACAAATTAATTCATTCAATGAAAGTGTCCCTGTTGATGGAATAATTTTAACTAAACTTGACGGTACAGCTAAAGGCGGTGTAGTTGTTGCTATTGAAAGAGATTTGAAAAAACCTGTTGTTTTCATAGGAACCGGAGAAGGTATTGATGATATTTCACAATTCGATGCTAAAGAATTTGTAGAAGAGCTGTTTTAACCAATTAAACCTGATTAATTTTAATTAATTTATGTGTCCAAGCAAAAAACGATAAATTTCGACATATACATTTCTCTATAAGGAGAAAGCTTGTGTTTGAAAGTTTACCGTTTTTTTTATCAAAATTAAAGTGTTTTACTGCGTTTATAAACAGTAGCGAAGGTTTTCCAAAACCATTATCAAAAGAAAAAGAATATGAACTTTTAAAAAAATACCGTGAAAAAGGCGATATGCAGGCGAGAAGCAAACTTATAAATCATAATTTGAGACTAGTTTCGCATATTGTGAAAAAATATGCTGGGTCAATTACAATTGAAGTTGATGATTTAATATCAGTTGGAGCGATAGGTTTAATTAAAGCTATTGACAGCTTTGACTATAACAAAGGTGTTGGTCTGGCCACTTATGCTTCAAAATGTATTGATAACGAAATTTTAATGCTAATCAGGGTTAACAAAAAGCATAAAGATGTTTTATCTTTGTCAAGTAAGTTCGCTTCTGACAAAGATGGCAACGATGTTCTACTTATGGACATTATTGAATCAGAGGAAGAAGAAGTCGAGGATGAAGTTTCTTCAAGGTTTATTATGGAGAAAATAAATCAATCCATTAAATTGCGATTAACTGAACGAGAGAAAGAAATCATTGTTAAAAGATATGGGCTAAATGGTCAAAAAGTTTACACGCAAAAAGAGTTGGCAGACGAATTAGGAATTTCTAGAAGTTATGTTTCAAGAATAGAAGCAAAAGCTCTCGATTTAATAAAAGTTGATTTATCTAAAAATTATTATGACACACCAGAAAATTAATTGATTTTTTATTTTTTTTATTGTATATTTAAAAAAAAGAGGCGTGTTGTGGAAAAAGATAAGTTTTATACTGTTTTAACCAAATTGATTTTACCACTTTTTACCGGCTCCATTTTGATGGGGGAAGAGGAATCAAGCTCAAGAGAAGCTGAAGTTGCGCTTGGCAAACAGAATTCACTTTTGATAAAGCCCGACAAAACTGCAGATTACCGTTTTATAATGAAAAGGGGCAGACCTTATCAATCATTTGAAATCTCATTATTAAAAAATATTTTACACGAGCTTAATGAGATAAATGATTCATCGTTGTATGACCCAACTTATCTTTTGACTTTACAGGAAAAGGCGGTTGAAAAAGCGGTTTGCGATAGCGTAGATTCTTCTGCATCATCTGTTATGTTAGGGCTAGTTAACGCCTTGACTAGATGGAGTCATAGGACTTATGAAGGGAAACCTGTCAATTTTGGTATAATAATTAATTTGGCAGACAATTGCGAAGATAGAAATTTGCATTATTCAAACATAGTTGCAACAGACTTTTTTGCGTTGCTTTCTGATGGCAAAAATTCTTTCATAGAATTTAATAGAGAGGGCTACTTGATTGGTTATGTTGCCTTAAACAAAAT
>CALWII010000015.1 GCA_944380695.1 uncultured Clostridia bacterium
TTTTTGCATTGAAATCTGAAAAGTACATGCGACGGAACTCTTGTCCTTCAGTCCCGCCATACGAGTAATTCTTGTATATAAAACCTTCAACGCCATCTAAATTATTAAGTTCTTCGATAAGATGATCGCAGCGCTTTTTATCAAGGTTGCCGTTATTTTCAATCATGTGCTTGGTAATTACATAACTGTAATATTGAATATCGTTAGCGATAATAGAATAACCGCTTTGCTTAAAAGAACCACTGACAACTCCTGTACCTGCAAACAAATCGGCAAATACCATTTCGGATGATTTCTTCGTTTCGTTGTGCAACTTTAGTGTTTTATCTATGGATGATTCCAAGAAATCAATCAAGGAATATTTGGATCCAATATAATTCATTAGTTATTCTCCTCTAAAATGTTAATTGTTCGTTTTTCACAAAAATCTTCAAACGCCTTCTTTGCTAAACGGCTTGGATTATAACTGCCGTTTTCCCATCTATTTATTGTGACGAAACTGACACCTAACTCATGTGCAAAGTCTTCTTGCGATAATTTTAGTTCAGTACGAACAAATTTTACTTTTTCTGCGAAGCTCATAATAGCATACTCCTTAATATTAAAATTATTATAACATTTTTTATAAAAAATGTAAACGCTTATGACATATAAACTTGAATTTATGTATTATTTATGGTATAATATCTACACAAGTTCACACTACCGTAAAATAGGCGAGACGAGGGAATTTATATGGCAAGCAATATTAGTAAGGTTATTTATTTTGATGAGAGCTCGGCACTTGATTTTCTTGATTTATTAAATGAAGGTCGTTTAAGTACATCATTAGAAAAAATAACAAGTGTTGAGGGTTCTGCCGAAACAAAATTGGAGTCAGAGTTGAGTATTGGCGCAAAAATTCTTAGTTTTTTCAGGGCAACTGCATCGGTAAATGCAGGATTAGGCGCAAAAACTCTAAGTGATACAATTTTAAATTCTACAGTATCCAACACAATATTAACGGATTTTTTAAAACAAAAAGACAAAAAGCCTATTTTAGAATTTAAAGATATTTATGTGTATCCTTATGAAAATTCAATATCTTATTTAAAATGTTTTGCACCTTATTTATTGTTGCTGAAAAACGACTTAATCAACGGTCTTAATATTAACTCCTTTAATAGTGTTTTGGAGGATGCAAAAGGCTATTATGAATTGCTTTTTGAAAAAGATGGGGAACTCTCTATTTTTCGTTTTAATATAAAGAGCTTTAGAAATAATTACTGCCTATCTGATTTAATGAAAATGAAGTTAGCCTATTATGCAATTGAAGTTGGAGAATGTGAACTAAGTAAATTAGAAATAAATAATGAATTATCTTTTAACACTTCGAAAAATACAATTTCATCAACGGAAATACTTGAACAAAAAGAGCATATTGAAAAAAAAGTAAAGCTTTACGATGTAATTTTAGCGGGAGTTTATAATGAATAAAATTATAATATTTTACGGACCTAAAAGCGAATTTGACAAGTTAATTCCAAACAAATATCAGAATTTAACTGAGATTGTTTCAGAGCATGAGGCTGAAAGGAGAGAAATTACATTAAAGTCTTTAGGCGACCCAAAGGAGCATATAAAAAGAGAAATTGAAGAATTTGTTATTGGTTCAGATGAGTATGCAAGTGTTAACGAACACGTAGTTACAAATTTTTGTAATTACATATCTAATTTTCAAATAGAGAATTTGTATATTCATAATCCTCCAATATGTATTGAAAAACAATTAAATAAAATATTTGCAGATAAAGTAACAATTCAAAAATTTGATTATCCTCAGTTTACAGTTGATAATCTAAAAACATTTAAAGATACTTATTCTCAACACATAATTGGACAAGATAAAGCACGTGATGAAATTGCTGCAAATCTTTATTCTATGTTAAAGAATACAAATACGAAACCTTTGGTATTACTGTTTTATGGGGATAGCGGTATTGGTAAAACTGAAACTGCTAAGTTTTTAAGCCAGCTTACAGGCTGTAATTTATTTAGAAAACAATTCTCTATGTTGCAAAACAATCAATCTTTTAATTACATTTATGGTGGAGCGCATAGTGAAAAGTGTTTTGCTAAGGATTTATTAGATAGAGAAAGCAATATTATCTTATTAGATGAATTTGATAAAGCATATAATGCTTTCCATAATGCATTTTATGAAATGTTTGACGAAGGATATTATTCTGACACAAATTATAATGTTGAATTAAACAAATCAATTATTATTTGTACCTCAAACTATAAAAACGAAGATGATATAATAAAGAACTTAGGGATGCCCATATTTTCGAGATTTGATGCTATAATAAAATTCGATGACTTTACTTTGGAGACAAGAAAGCAAATAATAGTAAATTGTTATAAAAAAATTATGTTAGAATTTACGACGGAAGAAAAAGACTTTATAACGAAAAATGATTTGTTAAATAAGGTGCTATCCTTTGCAAAATATTTGAGTAATGCAAGAATAATTGAAAAGAAAATTCGAGAGTGCATTAGTAAATTATTGATATCTCAGTTATAGTAAATGGCTAATACTTAATAAAGAGTTTAATAAGTAAAGCTCACAATCTATAAAAAACCAATTAAAAATCAGATTAGGTTATTTTTTAAACTAAGTCAATAAGAATCCAAATCGAATTAAATTTAGTACATATTCTAGTGGTTTACTAAAATGCAACATTTTTGCATTTAAGGAGAACGCGAAATAGATGGTAAATATTATCAGAAAGTTTGTATCCATTTCATAATTATTTTATCAGCATACAAATCCGCGTGATTTTTCTGCATACAGGTTCCCATATATCAGATGAGAAAGCGTGTTTCGGACATTGCTAACAGTTCCGCCATAGCGAGTATGTTGTTTTTAGTTATTTTTTTGAGAATGCTAAAAATATACTTTCTTTTTAAATTTTATTTACCTCAGATTTATTTTGCCTTTAGGTAACGATGGAAGTAGCACCGGAAAAAGATGTAATTTTCACGAGTTTAAGTCGCAATAACGGAAGTCAATGGAACAGCAAAAATTATTGTGTTGTTGTCAATAGTAAAAAAGCCAAGGTTGAGATAATCTTATTTGACTTTTCCTCTTGTATGTATGTTTTCAGCGATAATTTTTGCCGTTTACTTCCGTTTATCACTGTGCCACAAGCGCAGACGAAAGGCGACAAATCGGACGGCATCACTGTAAAATTAAAAATGTCCATAAAAATATGTCACAGTATTCACACAATCGATATGTCGTATTTATTCTCTAAAATGTAATTCGATTTACGTTACACACGCTCCGCCACAGAAAAGGAGCCGTGAGGCTCTTTTTTTTGTGGCGGAGAGAGTGGGATTAAATATGAAATATTTTTGTAAATTTAATTTTTTCCATATAAATTTTGAAGAAAAAGAGTGAGAAAAAAT
>CALWII010000016.1 GCA_944380695.1 uncultured Clostridia bacterium
TAAACAAAAGAGGTGGACCGCTGTTTTTTGACCAAACAGAATCAGTTCACGCCAATGATTTTTTGAGCTTAAACAAAAATATTCAAAACAAATTCATACAAGCAGACATAAGCAAAGAAATAAAAATTTTAGGAACGCTTTTTAATACTTATATCGTTGTTGAATACGATAATAAAGCTTACTTTATTGATCAACACGCTGCCCACGAAAGAATATTGTTTGACGAACTGTGCCAACAAGCAGACGCCCAACAAGTTATTAAACAACCTCTATTAATAAAATTTTTGTTTAAGGCTTCAAGAGAGGACATTTCAAAAATTGTTGATTCAATTAATGTTTTTGACTCATTAGGATTTGAACTAAAAGAAAAGGACGATGGGGTAGAAGTTGAGAGCGTCCCACTTTTACTAGCTAACATTGACCTGCAAGAATTTTTTGATAACTTGTTAACGGACAAAATTATATGGAATAAGTCCGCTAGTCAAATTCTAAAATCTACGCTTGCACAATACGCTTGTAAGCACGCAATAAAAGCTGGAGATAAAATTAAACCCGATGATATAGCATTTCTCATTGAACAAGTTCGTAAGGGGGTTTTGTTATGCCCACACGGGAGACCAATAATTGTAGAAATGCTTAAAAAGGATTTTGAAAAATTGTTTAAAAGGATAGTATGAAAAAAGTATTATTTATTTTAGGGCCAACAGGAGTCGGGAAAAGTGATCTCGCCATTAAACTTGCGCTGAAATTCAATGGTGAAATTATTTCGGCAGACTCTGTACAAATTTATCAAGGTTTAGATATTGGGTCGGCAAAAGTTAGCGAACAAGAACAAAAATTGGTTAAGCATTATGCTATTGACATTCTTCCGCCAGAAGCGAATTTTTCGGTTTTTGATTATGTAAAACTTACAAATCAGCTAATTGACGAAATACATAAAAAAGGCAAAAACCCAATAGTAGTAGGAGGAACCGGTTTATATGTAAAAGCTTTAACGGAGGGTTATGATTTCGGTGGCGAAGGTGAAAATATCGCATTAAGAAGAGAACTAGAACAAATGAGTGAAATGGAACTCTTTAATAAGCTGATAAAACTTAATCCAGAAAAAGCTTCTAATATTGATGCTAAAAATAAGAGGCGTTTGGTAAGGGCGGTTCTTATTGAACTCGAAGGGAAAAGGGTGAGTTCAAGCAGACCAGACATCGATTTTTTAACATTTGCTATAATTGACGATAGAGATGTCTTGTATGATAAAATCAATTCTAGAGTTGATAAAATGATTAATCAAGGATTAGTAGAAGAAGTAACCAAATTAAAACAACGAGGGTTAACTTGCTCTAACCAATCTATGAATGCTATTGGATATAAAGAAATTTTAGCATTTTTGGATGGCGCAATTTCTTTGGAAAAAGCTGTAGATTTAATTAAACAACACACAAGAAACTATGCTAAACGCCAAATGACATTTATTAGAGGTCAGCACTATCAAACTTTTAAAAAGACTGATGAATCCAAAATTTTTAAAACAGTGAGGGATTTTTATGACAATAAAAGAAATTGAAAAAACTCTTGTTAATCAATTTAACTCGGCAGAAGACATCGCTTTTTTTAATCAAAAAAAAGTTATAAATGCGTTTCGTGATTGTCGTATTTCGAATTCTATGTTTGCTGGGTCTACAGGTTACGGCTATGATGATTTAGGCAGAGACAACCTGTCTCGACTTTTTGCAAAAGTATTCGGAGGCGAAAAAACTCTCATTAGCCCTATTATAACTTGTGGAACTCACGCTATATCAATCGCACTTTTTGGCTTGTTACGCCCAAAAGATGTTTTACTTTCAATTTCCGGAATGCCGTACGACACTTTAACAGATTCACTTTTTGGTAAAGGTAATGGAAGTTTAGAAGATTATGATGTCCGTTTTGAAAAGATAGAACTAAAAAATGACGACTTTGATTATGAACAAATCAATAAAAAAATAAAAAAAATCAAGCCAAAAGTAGTGTACATCCAAAGGTCAAAAGGTTACACATCTCGAAAAGCATTATCAATCGAAAAAATCAAGACTGTTTGTGCCTTTGTAAAAGAACGCTTTCCTAAATGCTTCATACTAGTTGATAATTGCTATGGCGAGTTTGTCGAAACAAAAGAACCGTGCGAAGTAGGTGCTGATGTTGTTATGGGCTCACTTATCAAAAACGCAGGGGGAGGGCTTGCACCAACAGGTGGATATATTGTCGGCAAATCAGATGCAATAGATATAATATCAAAACGATTTACCTGCCCATCATTAGGTACAGAAGTAGGTAGTTATGAAAACAGTTACAGAATGTTTTATCAAGGACTTTTTATGGCCCCACATACTGTTTGTCAAGCAGTTAAAGGAAGTTTGTTAATTGGAAAAGTTATGGAATTAAAAGGATATACAGCGATTCCTTCCACAGATGAAGAAAATAGCGATATCGTAAGAAGTATAGTTTTCAATGATGAAAAAAAATTAGTAGCGTTTGTTCAAACAATTCAAAAATATTCTCCGGTTGACTCATTTGCTTTGCCTATGCCTTGGGATATGCCAGGATATAAAGACCAAGTAATTATGGCTGCTGGAACATTTGTTGCCGGTTCGTCAATCGTGCTTTCGTGTGACGGTCCAATAAGAGCACCTTGTGTTGCCTATTTTCACGGTGGCGTTACATACGTGCAGAATAGAATGGTGGCCGATA
>CALWII010000017.1 GCA_944380695.1 uncultured Clostridia bacterium
TGTCAAAAAATTTGCTTGCATCTTGTATTTTTAAAGGGTTTCTCAAATCTGGTTTATCAGAACAATAGTCTTCCATCGCCTGTTTCCATTTTAAGCGCTTAAACGGAGCTTTGCAAACCTCATAGCTCGAAAATTTTTCAAATATTTCCGTTGCAAGTGTTTCGCAAACTTCAAAAACATCATCTTGCGTTGCAAATGACATTTCCATATCTATTTGATAAAATTCGCCTGGAGTTCTGTCTGCTCTTGCGGCTTCATTTCTGAAACAAGGCGCTATTTGAAAATATCTGTCAAAACCGCTGACCATTAACAACTGTTTAAATTGCTGTGGAGATTGTGGTAAAGCATAAAATTCACCAGGAGCATACACTGTTGGAACAATAAAGTCTCTTGCTCCTTCTGGCGAAGTGTTTGCTAAAATTGGTGTTTGAAACTCTGCAAAACCCAATTCTGTAAGTCTGTTTCTGACAAATTGTAAAATTTTTGCTCTTTTAAGTATTCTTTCGTGCAGTTCTTGATTTCTCAAATCCAAAAATCTATATTTTAAACGAAGCTCCTCTTTTGTCTGCTGTGCTTCATTAATTTCAAAAGGCAAAACATTTTGACATTTTCCTAAAATGCTTATTTTTTCTGCTTCAATTTCAATTTCGCCTGTAGGCATTTTTAAGTTTTTACTTTCTCTTTCTACAACTTTGCCTTCAACTTTAATAACCGTTTCTTTTACTATTCCTTCAAAAAGCTTATCGTCTTTTGTAATTATTTGAGTAATTCCGTAATTGTCTCGCAGTGTTAAAAATGAAATTGCTCCTAGTTTACGAATAGTATTCACCCAGCCAGATAATCTCACTCTTTTGCCAACATCTTTTATTCTTAATTCTCCACAACTGTGTGTTCTATAAATATTTTCCTTCATAAAATCTCCTAGACAGTTTCTCATATAAAATCATCAATTTTTATTTTTATATTTTAACTTTTAAACAACTTTGTGTCAACAGATTAAACGACTTTGCCGTTTTCAACTCTTATAATTTTGCCGTTACATAAATTTTCATCTGTTGCTGTTATAAAAGTTTGACAGCGAGCAGTGAATTTTATTAGTCTATCTCTTCTGGTTTTATCAAGTTCAGAGAAAACATCGTCTAATATCAAAATAGGATATTCTCCATTTTCATTTTTGATTATTTCTAGTTCTGCAAGTTTTAATGAAAGTGCCGTGGTTCTTTGCTGTCCTTGCGAACCAAAATTTTTAACTTCTTGACCATCTATATAAATATCAATGTCATCTCTATGCGGTCCAAAAGTGGTGTAACCAAGCGAATAGTCTTTTTCTAAAAGTTTAGAAAGTTTTTTTAAATATTCTTCCTCTGTTTTTACTTCAGGTTTTTTGTAAACAAGTTCTAATTTTTCTCCACCAGATATAAATTCATGAGCTTTTTTTTCATTTTTCTCTAAATTTTTAATGAATTTTTCTCTTTCAGCTATTATTTTTAAGCCTGTCGAAGCTAATGCTTTGTCCCAGATTTGAATCATATCTTTTAGGCTCTCAATACTTTTCGAATTTTTCAATAATTTATTTCGGTTATCTAATATTTTGTCATACCTTGATAATAAGTAAAAATATCTTTTGTTGGTTTGTGAAATGTCAATATTCATAAATTTTCTTCTTTCATCAGGACTTTCTTTGACTAATTTTAACTCATCTGGTGAAAAGAAAACAATTGGTATTTCGCCTAAAACATCACCTATTCTTCTAATAACAATATCATCTAGCTTTACAGACTTTTTACTATTTAAAAATATGTTTACTTCTATCTTTTTTTTTCTAATTTGATTTTCAGCGTTAATTATAATTTTTGATTGACTTTCTCCCCAAGAAATCAGTTGTTTTTCTTTATTTGTTCTAAAACTTTTTCCAATGCAAGCAAAAAAAATTGCCTCAATTAAGTTTGTTTTTCCTTGTGCATTTTTTCCACAAAGCGAATTGGTTTTGCCATCAAAAAATATCTTTTCGCTTTTATAATTTCTAAAATTTTTTAATTCCACACTTGTAATTTTCATAGTTTTATTATAACATAAATTTAGTTTTCAAACAACCTTTCTTTGCTTGACAACTCTAGTTTTGTTTAGTAAAATATTAAAGTAGGTAATTATGCAAGAATTAAATAAATTATGGCAACAACTTTTAGAAAAATTGGAGATATCTGTTTCCAATGTTTCTTTTGTTATGTGGTTTAAACCTTTAAAAGTAATTGATTTTACTGAAAACAAGATTTTAGTTCTTTCAACAAAATCTACTTTTGCCAAAAATCAAATTTTAAAAAATTATTTTGATAAATTAAAATCTGCTTCAGTTGATATTTTTGGAGAAGACATTGACATAGATATTCTTGACCCTGCCGAAGAAAAAGAATATCTCTCAAAAAATCAAAAGGCACTTTCTAAAAATGAAGTGGAAACAACAAAAAATCCTTTCAACCCAAAATATACTTTTGGCAACTTTGTTGTTGGAAAATGTAATCAAACCGTGTATGCAGCTGCAAGGGCCGTTGCAGAAAACCCTGGAAAGAGTTTTAATCCACTTTTTATATACGGCGGTGTTGGACTTGGAAAAACCCACCTTCTCCACGCAATAGGAAATTACATTAGAGAATCTTCTCCACAAATGAAAGTAAAATATGTGACTTGTGAACAGTTTACAAATGACTATATTGAAAGTTTAGGTTCTTCAATTAAAAATAAAACCAATTCACAGTTTAGAGAAAAATATAGAAATGTTGATGTATTAATTGTTGATGATATACAATTTATAAGCAAAAAAACAAGTACTCAAGAGGAATTCTTTCACACATTTAACGACCTTCATCAATTTGGCAAACAAATTATAATCGCATCTGACAGACCTCCAAAGGAAATTGAAACACTCGAAGAAAGACTTCGTTCTCGATTTACAATGGGCTTAATCCAAGATTTACAACCACCTGACTTCGAAACAAGAGTCGCAATTTTAAGAAAAAAATGTCAACTTGAAAAATGTTCTATAACTGATGAAGCTTTAAATTATATCGCCGAACATATTGATTCAAATGTTAGAGAACTAGAAGGTATGCTTTCAAAAGTTTGTTTCCTTTCCAACCTCATCGGAAAACAAGAAGCAGATATCAATGATGTTCACGAATCCTTTTCAGACAAGTATGACGAAAAAAATGAAGGTGGTTCAAATCCCGACCAAATAATTAACGCAGTTTGTGAATATTTTGATATTTCAAAAGATGACATAACAGGAAAAAAGAAAAACAAAGAAATTGTTGAACCTAGAATGATAGCAATATATATGATAAGCGATATGTTAGAACTTCCACTTGTTTCTATTGGCAAAATTTTTGGAGGAAGAGACCATACAACAATTATGCACTCTCGGGATAAAATCTCTGCCGAAATGAAGACAAACAGAAAAATTCAAACATTTGTAAACGAAATAAAAAAAATGTTGAAAAGTGGATAATTAGTAAAATTATTGACAACTTGTCCACAAACTTGTCCACAAAAAATTAATCTATATATAGTATAACATCACCGTAAATTTAGGGTTAAAAAATCAATATATGGTTTTAAAATAAGTTATCGACATTTGCACATAACACTATTAATATTAATACTAGTTAATCAATTAATTAAAAATAAAAGAATGTTACGCGCGAAAAAAATCAAGGAGGAAAAAATGTTATTAAATTGTATGGGTCTTGAACTTTCAGAAGCCTTTTTAAGAGTTAGTAAAGCTATATCAAATAAAATTACAAATCCTATTTTAGAGGGTATAAAATTATCAGCAGAAGACAATGTATTGACTTTAAGTGCTACTGATACAGATTTATCTATAGAAAAAAAGATTAAAGCTGATGTAAAAATAGAAGGAGAAACAGTTGTTCCTGGAAAGTTTATAACCGAGTTTGTTAAAAAATTATCTTCTTCAGAAATAGAACTCGAAGTAAACAAAAAAAATCAATTGCTTATCAGATATGATGATAATGAAAGTGTTATCCAATGTTACAACCCTATTGAATATCCTGGATTTAAAAAACTTAAAACTGACGAATGGTTTGGAATCAGCCAAAAAGACTTAAAGACGCTTATAAATAAAACTATTTTTTCTGTTGCACTTGATGATTCGAGACCAATATTAAAAGGTGTTTTGTTTGATATAAGTCAAAAAGAGTTGTCTGCAGTTGCACTTGATGGATATAGATTAGCTTTTGTAAAAAAGAAAGCAAGTTCAAATGTAAAAAAATCAATAGTTGTTCCTACGAGGTCATTAAATGAAATTAGCAAGCTTTTAGATGACACCGACGACATTATAAATGTTTATATTGATTCAAACGCAATAATGATTGACACCGTCGATACAAAAATCATTTCAAGACTATTAGAAGGAGATTTCGTTAATTACAAGCAAATTATCCCTGTAAATTTTGAAACCTATGTTATATTGAATAAAACACAGTTAGAAGATGCACTTGAAAGAGTTTCACTCTTAAGTAAAGTTGGACAAAATAATTTTGTAAAATTTGATATTAAAGAAAATTCTCTATTATTAACATCAAATTCAGAAATAGGAAATATTAAAGAAAAAATCAACGCTGTCCTTAATGGAAAAGATGTAACAATAGCATTCAACCCAAGATTTATTTTGGAAGTTTTAAAAGCCAATACCGATGAATTTGTAAAGTTATGTTTAAATTCTCCTTCAAATCCTTGTGTAATAGTGCCAACTGAAAGCGACGAATTTTTGTATTTGGTTTTACCTGTAAGAATGTTTAATTAAATTGTTTTTGAAATAAACTTCTGCATATTTTACAGAAGTTTTTTTTATAAAAAATATCAATTTTTTTTCTTTTCGCTAAAAGTCAAAAAAATTCTCACTAAAATAAAGTTGACAAATAAAATAAAAAATTATATACTATCAAAGGTTTGACTAACTTAATCGTTTTTTAAACGCGTAAGACTAACAAGGAGGAATTTTATGAAACAAACTTATCAACCAAAAAAAGCAAAAAGAAAAAAAGTTCACGGTTTTAGAGAAAGAATGCGTTCACAAGGTGGAAGAAATGTTTTAAAAAGAAGAAGAGCGCGTGGCAGAAAAAATATTGCAGTTTAAAGGAAATATGATATGGATCACAGACTGAAAAAAGAAAAACAATTTTCGTATATTTACAGAAAAGGAAAGAGAAGCAATTCAAAGTTTTTTACCCTTTTTTCAGTCGAAAGTAAATATGATAATTATTTAATTGGCTTTGCAATATCAAAAAAAATTGGAAAAGCGAATAAAAGAAATAAACTAAAAAGAAGATTAAAAGAAATTATAAGGCTAAACAATCTACCAAAAAATTTTAATAATTATGTATTAATGGCAAAACCTGGTGCCGCAGAATTAGAATTTAATGATTTAATAAAAGAGGTAAAATATTTATTTGAAAAATGAAAGTGTTGCTTTATCCTTTTAGGTTTTTATTACAAGTTATAGTTTATTTTTATAAAATATTTATATCGCCATTACTTCCAAAAGTTTGTAAATTTACACCAAGTTGTTCTACTTACTTCTTACAAGCAGTAAAAGAGTTTGGTCCATTTAAAGGATTTTATGTTGGTGTAAAAAGAATTTGCAAGTGTTCACCTTTTTGTGATAAGCACGGCTATGATCCTGTTCCTATAAACATAAAAGGAGAATCTAAATGGCTTTTATAACAGCACTTTTATCAGTGTCTGAACCAACAGGTGTTTGGCAGTCTATAATAAAAGCTTTTGAAACAAGTGTTGGGAGTTACATTCTTGCTATTGTTTTGATAACTCTTATTATAAAAATAATATGGGCACCATTTGAAGTTGTTAATAAAAAAATAAATAAGAAAAATGTTCGAATACAAGCCAAACTTCAACCAGAGCTTGATAAATTAAAAAACAGATATGGTGCAGATAAAAATCTTTTAAATCAAAAAACACAGGAATTATACAGAAAAAACAACTATTCAATGATGGGAAGTTGTTTGTTTATGCTGGTCTTTTTAGCTTTAAATTTAACAATATTTTTTACGCTTTTTGCTGGAATAAATTCTATGGCTGATTATAAGATAAGTCAGCAATATGACTATTTGAAATATAATTATGCCAATGTATTAAATTTAACAAATACCATTTATGAAAATAATAATGATGAAAATCCTGGCAACGACAATTTAAGATTTTTTGAAGAATACAACACATTAACTTTTGAAATAAAAGATGGTTTTATTATAGCACTTGCTGAAAATGGTGACGAGCTGGCAAAAACAGAATATTTATATGATTTTTCTTACCAAACAAATGAAAATCAAATTGATGAGAGCGGAGAAATTGTCATCGATGAAGTAACAGGAGAGCCATTAAAAAAGATTGTATCATCCGATGAAGCAATATATAATTTAGTAACAAAATTTGTTTCACCTCTTTCTAAACTTAATGAAAATGGAGAAGTTTTAACCGAAGAAGATGGAACAGTTGTTTACGATGAAAGTTATGTGGGAGATGAAAAATTTGCTGATTTAACATATAAGCAAATGATAGAAACTTATTCGTCAAAATATGTTTTAAACTGTTATAAACAAAGTCCTGAAAGTTCAAAATTCTTATGGATAGAGAATTATTGGATTGCTGACTCCCCTTTAAAAAATTCTATATTCACTTATAACCAATTTGTTGGAGAGATAGGTTCTGGAAATGTTTCAGAGTATGAAGAGACAATCTATAATTCTTTTATGCCAACTTTAAGTGACCAAATTGGCAGGGTTAATGGATACTTTATTTTGGCAGTATTAAGTGTAGGAATATCTTTTTTAGCGATTTGGATAGGAAACATTACGATGGTTAAAAAAGGTGAAGTAAAAGTTAAAACATCAGGTTCAAAAGCAATGATGATAATTATGCCAATCATAATGGGAATATTTGCTGTATTCTACAACTCTGTTTTTGCAATATATATGGTTACAAGTCAGGCAATAAGCACCGCACTTACACCGTTAGAAAATTTAATAGTTAACAAATGGGAACAAATTCAAGAAAAAAAAGAAGAAGAAAAGAAAAAATCAGTTGTAGAATACAGAAGAAAATGATAAAATCACTTTAAGGAGGATTTTGAAATATGACACGCAGTGTAGAAGCTTCGGGAAAAAATATTGAACAAGCAATAGAAAACGCTTTGTTTGAACTTAAAGCACCTCGTGAAGATGTGGACATAAAAATTTTAAGCGAAGGTGGGCTATTTAAAAAGGCAAAAGTTGTTGTTACAATTTCCGACGATGCTATTGAAAAGTATGAAAAAAGAGAAAAATTAAAAAAACAGGAAGAAAGTGAAAAAGAAGTTATAACAAAAGAAGAAAAAAAAGAAATAAAAAAGGAAGAAAAAGAAAAAACTAAAGAAATAAAGAAGCAAGAAAAAGAAGAAGAAAAAGTTGAAAAGAAAGAAATAAAAGAAGAGAAAAAACATAGTGAAAATAAAATAACTTGTTTAGAGTTTGTTCAAGGTTTAGTAAAAGCTTTTAATAAAGAAGCTGAAATCACAGAGCTAGAAGAAGACGAAGTTAAGAAAATAATTTTAAATGGTGATGACCTAAACGATTTGATTGGTTATCGAGGTGAAGTACTTTTTGCTTTGTCATATTTAATGAACAACATTTGCAAAAGAGAAGACAAAAAGGTTTTATTAGATATATGCGGTTACAGACAAAAAAGAGAAGAATCTTTGAAAAAACTTGCCTATCGTATGGCATCAAAAGTGATTAAGTCAGGGCGATATGCAAAACTAGAACCTATGGATGCTAGTGAAAGAAGAATAATTCATATGGCTTTGCAAGATAACGAAAAAGTTACGACTATGTCAAAAGGTACAGAACCAAAAAGATATTTAATAATTTTCCCAAGAGAATATAAGGATTAAAATAAGCGACAGTCAAGTCGCTTTTTTTATTGTTATATTAATAGTTTTGTGATATAATACTCGTTATGGAAAAACCTATTGTAGCAATTTCTACCCCACTTGGAAAGGGTGCTATTTCAATTGTTAGATTAAGCGGAAAAAATTCTATTGATTTGGCGCTAGAATTTTTTAAACCTATAAAAAAACAGATTATCGAACCAAGAAAAATGATTCTTGGAAACTTTTACATTGAAGACGAAAAAGAAAAATGTTTAATGGTATATTTTAAAGAGCCATATTCGTATACCGGAGAGAATATGGTGGAGTTTCATATTCACGGAGGAAGCGTCTTAACCAAACTGTTACAAGATAAATTAATTGAGAAAGGTGCAAGGTTAGCAGAACCTGGCGAGTTTACTAAAATAGCTTTTGAGAATGGCAAAATCAGTCTAGATGAGGCGGAGGGAATAATAGATGAAATTAATAGTGAAAGTGAAGCAGAATTAAAAAATTCTCTTGCAACTGCGGGCGGAAAAATTAAGTTTTTAGTAAAAGACATTCAAGAAAAATTAAAAAATGTTTTGGCCCAAATAGAAGTCACTATGGATTATCCGGAAGAAGATGAATTTGAGGTTGTCAGAGAACCCGTAGAAAAAGTATTAAAAGAAACGAAGTTAAAATTAGAAGACATTTTAGAAAATACTAGACAAAAGAAGTATATATTAAAAGGAATTAATGTTGCTATCATTGGTAAGACAAATGTTGGAAAAAGTAGTTTACTTAACACACTTGCTGGTGAAGATAAAGCCATTGTTACGGATATTGAAGGAACTACTAGAGATTTAGTTGAGGCAAAAATAGATATTGAGGGCGTAAGATTTAATTTTATAGACACAGCGGGAATTAGAGAAAGCTGTGATGAGGTTGAAAAAATTGGAATTGAAAGAAGCAGAGAAGCTATGAAAAATGCTGATATAACTCTTTTTGTTCTAGACGGAAGTAAAACTATCGATGAGGAAGATGAAAAAATATTAAGGGATTTAAAAGGACCTTATATTATAGTTGTCAATAAAAGCGACAAGCAGAGAAAACTTAAAAAGTTTGAAAATGAAGTTGAGGTTTCCGCTAAAGAACTTTACAACATTAAAAAGCTTAAAAGAACACTTTTAGAAAAAACAATTGGAGATAATATAGATTTCAAATATAAAGTAATTGCAAATGAAAGACAGGAAGAAATATTAAAAAATGCTCTTTTGTTCACAAAAGAGGCTATTTCAAAAAAACACGAGAGCTTGGAAATTTGGTCGCTATTAATAAAAAACATTTGGAAAGAGTTGGGAAAAATTACGGGAGAAACAGAAAATGAAGATATTATATCTTTAATATTTTCAAAATTCTGTGTAGGAAAATAAATGAGAGAGTTTTACGAGGCTATTGTTATTGGAGCAGGTCACGCTGGTTGTGAATCAGCGCTGGCTTTGGCGAGAAAAGGACATAAAACGCTATTGCTTACATTAAGTTTGGATGCAGTAGCTTTTTTGGCGTGCAATCCTTCTATTAAAAAAAAAAAAAAAGGACAATTGGTTTCAGAGGTTGATGCACTTGGTGGTCAAATGGGTATTATTGCGGACAAAACAGCGATTCAAATTAAAATGTTAAACAGAGGAAGAGGTCCAGCAGTCCAGAGTTTAAGAGCACAAGCTGATAAGAATCTTTATCACCAGGAAATGAAAAAAGTTGTTGAGTCCTGCCCTAATTTATTTTTAAAACAGGCGGAGGCAGAAGAAATCAAATTATTAAAAAGCAAAAAAATAGTTAAAACAGCCGTTGGAGATGAATATGAAGCAAAAGTTATAGTTCTTGCTACAGGGGTTTATCTTGACAGTAGAATTATAATAGGAAAATACAAGGAAAATGTTGGACCAAACGGATTTAAAAATGCTAAAAAGTTATCCGACTCTTTAAGAAAGCTCGGATATAAGCTCTTAAGATTTAAAACAGGAACACCAGCAAGAATTAATGCAAGAAGCATAAAATTTGAAGAATTAGAAGAACAACTTGGCGAGGAAAACATTCAGCCATTTTCTTTTGTTACGAAAAAAAGCATAAAAAACAAGGCAAAATGTTATTTGACATATACTAATGTTAAAACACACGAAATTATAAAACAAAATCTTGACAAAGCACCAGCCATTTCTGGTGAAATTACTGGAATAGGGCCACGTTACTGCCCGTCAATAGAAACAAAAATTGTAAGATTTGCCGATAAAGACAGACATCAGTTGTTTTTAGAGCCAGAATCTCTTTCAACTAAAGAGTTTTATATACAAGGATTTTCAACATCGATGCCAACATATATACAGAAAGATATGATTCATTCAGTTAAAGGTTTGGAAGATGCCGAAATTATGAGGGATTCTTATGCGATTGAATATGACTGTATAGATCCTCAACAGCTGAAATTATCGTTGGAGAGCAAATTACACGACGGTCTTTTCTTTGCTGGACAAATTAATGGAACAAGCGGCTACGAAGAGGCAGCCGCGCAAGGAATTATTGCGGGAATAAATGCTGCGTTAAAATTGGAAAACAAGTCTCCCCTAGTTTTATCAAGAGCAGATGGTTATATTGGTGTTTTGATTGACGATATAATAACTAAAGGAACAAATGAGCCATATCGTATGATGACGAGCCGAGCGGAATACCGATTGTCATTGAGACAAGATAATGCCGATTTGAGATTGACAGAAAAAGGTCGAGCCGTTGGTTTGGTTGATGATTCAAGATATAAAATTTTTAAAAAGAAAAAGGCAGGACTTGAAAAAGCGAGTAAAATTTTGAACAACAAGTTATCGTATGATGAAAAATTGTTAAATTTTTTTATTAAAAACAACGAGACCCCTCCTAAAAATTCCATTTCTGTTAAAGAAGCTGTAAAAAGGTCAAATATAGATATTTTTAAAATCAATGCTGAATTTGGATTATTTGATGAGTTTTCATATGATGTTTTGAGTGAATTAAATTTAATTGTAAAATTTGAGGGATATTTGAAACAACAGAGCGAGGATATTGAAAAAGCAAAAAAAACAGAAAATGTTGAAATACCACCTAATTTTGATTACTCAAAACATCACGGATTAAAAATTGAAACGATTCAAAAACTAACACAGGTTAAACCAGAAAATTTGGGACAAGCTTCAAGAATTTCTGGTGTTTCACCAGCAGACATAGCAGTTCTTTCTGTTTTGTTAAAAAAATTTAAGGAAAAAAAAGATGAAAGATAAGATTATAGAAATATTCAAAAGCGTGAATTTTTTAATTAGCGACGAAATTGCGGAAAAACTTTTGAAATATTATAAAATACTTATAAGAGAAAATGAAAAATATAATCTGACCGCAATTTCTGACTTTGATGATGTTGTAATAAAACATTTTGTAGATTCAGCTGTTGCAATTCAGTATTTTAGTGGAAAAGTATTAGATGTTGGTTCTGGCGCTGGCTTTCCCGGAATGGTTTTAGCTATCATAAATCCCCAATTAAATGTTACATTAGTTGATAGTTTAAACAAAAGAGTTAATTTTTTAAATATGCTTATAAATGAACTTGATTTGAAAAATGTTAGAGCCATTCATTGTAGAATTGAGGATTTTAAAGAAAAAGAGGCATTTAATTGTGTTACGGCTCGTGCTGTAGCAGAAGTCCCTACTTTGTTAGAGTATTTATTGCCTTTTGTTAAAATAGGTGGAAGAGCAATTTTATATAAAAGTAATAATGTTTTTTCAGAAATTGAAAAAAGCAATTTGGCTTTAAAAATTCTTGGAGGGGATCTTGAAGAAATTGCTAAATTTTCATTGTTTGAGAATTTAAGAACTTTGGTTGTTGTAAAAAAAATTAGTAAAACACCAAATAATTTCCCACGAGGAGGTAATCTTCCAAGAAAAAAGCCGCTTTAATGCTTTTCAAAGTTAAAATTTTGTGTTATAATCAAAAAAAATAGACAAAAGAGGGTAATATGGCAAAAATTATTTCATTTACAAATCAAAAAGGTGGAGTTGGGAAAACAACAACCTGCGTTAATTTGTCAGCATACCTTGCAGTAATGGGGCAAAAAGTTTTAATGGTTGATTTGGATCCGCAAGGTAATGCGACGAGCGGAGTTGGGATTGAAAAAAGAAAAGGTCTTAAAACTATTTATGACCTTATTGACAACGAGTGCACTATAGACGAGGTGATTCTGCACACTATAATCGAAAATCTCGATATAATTCCATCAACAGTAGACCTTGCCGCTGCTGAAATTTCTTTGGTTTCAAAGCCAAACAGAGAAAATGTTTTAAAAAATATATTAGAAAATGTGGGTGATAGTTATGATTTCATAATGATAGACTGCCAACCTTCACTTGGTCTTCTAACCGTAAACGCTTTAACTGCATCTAACAGTGTTATAATACCTATGCAATGCGAATTTTACTCGCTTGATGGTTTAACACAACTTATGAACACAATTAGGCTTGTCAAACTTCATCTTAATCCAAATTTGGACATCGAGGGAGTTGTCAGAACAATGAAAGATAATAGGTCGAATTTAATCAACCAGGTGAGTCAAGAAATAATAAGATTTTTCAAAAGCAAAGTCTATGAAACATATATTCCAAGAAACATTAGATTGGCCGAAGCACCAAGCCACGGCTTGCCAATTGTTTTATATGATCCTTGTTCAAAAGGAGCTGAAGCCTATTTATCTTTAGCTGAAGAATTTTTAAACAGAAATAAGATTAAGTATAAAAACATAACTAAACACACGAAAATTAAGTTAAGGGAGGTTAAATAATATGTCAATTAAAAAAGGTTTGGGCAGAGGATTGGAGTCATTGTTTGCTATGTATGATGAAGAAGTAGTGCAAAATACACCCTCTGGCAATTCTTCTCGTCAATCAAAAAATTCAGTCGATATGATTGATATGAATTTAATCAAAACCAATCCAAATCAGCCAAGAAAGCATTTTGACGAAGAAGCCCTAAACGAATTAGCCTCTTCTATCAAACTGCACGGTGTTATTCAGCCTATTGTTATTAATGACAACGGCGATGGTACATTTTTAATTATAGCTGGTGAAAGAAGATATCGTGCGGCAAGAAAAGCAGGGCTGGAAAAAATACCGGCAGTTGTTAAAAACTATACGGACAGACAGATAAAAGAAATTGCTATCATAGAAAATCTCCAAAGAGAAGACTTAAATCCTATAGAAGCAGCTCGTGCTATTAGACAATTGATGGAAGAATACAAACTTACACAGGAAGCTGTAGCAGAAAGAATAGGAAAAAGTAGACCAAACATTGCAAACGCCTTAAGACTTTTAACACTTTATCCTGATGTAATGAATATGGTTGAAGATGGGAAGCTTTCTGCAGGACACGCAAGGGCGCTTGTCGTCGTTGAGGATCATTTAACACAATTAAAGCTGGCAAATCAAGCACTAAAAGACAAATGGACGGTTAGAGATCTAGAAAAAGCGGTAAAGAAACTTCAGCATCCTGTTACGATTACAAAGTTTCAACCTAATCAATCAATTGAATTGAGAGAACTTATTCAAACAATGCAAAGGGTTCTAGGCACTAAAGTTTCTGCAATTGGTAATGACGACAAAGGTCGAATCTACATTGATTACTATAATAGAGATGATCTAGACAGAATTTCAGATTTAATCACTCTTATATCCAAAAATAAATAATAAAACTTTTAAACCGCAACTGCGGTTTTTTTTGTTGTTAGCAAATGTTTCACGTGAAACAATTGATTCAAATACATTTACTTTGCACTGTTTTTAAATGTTGTCATATCTAATCCTATCAATTTTTTAATTAATTTAAAAACAAACTAAAATGTTTCACGTGAAACATTAGTTGTGTGAGCTGTGATTTGTATTTGTCTAATTTTAGGCTTGGTTTGAAAACAAATAATTGTAGATAAATAAAAATTTGGGAAACAATTGTCTGAAACAACAATCAATCTTTTGTGCGCAAAGTAAATAAAATAAGATCATACAACTGTTGTAAAATCAATGGTCGTGTCTGGCATAATATAAAGAAAGAAAAGATACATAGCTTTAAATTTTTTATGTGCAAAACTAAATATATAATTATGTGGTGTTCAAAAGACAGTGAAAAATAAATAACGGGTCAAAACGATTATAAAATAATGCCAAATGAAAAGTTACAGCATTAATTAATATTGAATGCTTTGACTTTAAAGTAAAATATAAGATATAGATTAGAATATTTTATTAGGTCTATAACTAAAAAACTTATCAGTAAAAAAATATAATTGGCAAGGATTGTTTTACGATTAAACGGCGGAAATAGTTGAGCAATATAAATTTTGATTAGAAAAAAAACTGTTGACCATATTTGATAAATTAAACCCATTAGGCAATATAGATGAGATAAAATAAAAAGCAAATTGTTTATAAACAATATAGAGATTTATATAACCAAACAACTTATAAACAAAAAATGATTATAACATTAGCGGTTACACAATACATATAAAAAATATAAATTATTATAAATAATGAATTTGACAAAATTATTAAACGAAGTTTAGTTATTTTAAGAT
>CALWII010000018.1 GCA_944380695.1 uncultured Clostridia bacterium
AAGGTTTTAAAAATAGAGAACAATTATTAAGCGTTCCAAAATTAGGACCAAAAGCTTATGAGCAATGTGCTGGGTTTTTGCGTATAACAAACGGTGATAATATTTTGGATAACACTGCTGTTCACCCTGAAGCTTATCAGGCGACGGAAAAGCTTTTAAGTCTTTTTAATGTTACACTTGACGATGTGAAAAAAGGTGAATTGAGTTTGGAAGGCCTTGTCAAAATAAAAGGAGAGGAAAAAGTTGCTAGTGAAATAGGCGTGGGCGTTCCTACTTTAAATGATATACTAAAAGAAATACAAAAACCAGGACGAGATATCCGTGAAACTATGCCAAAACCAGAATTGAGATCTGATGTCATTACGATGGAAGACTTAAAAGAAGGAATGGTATTATCCGGCACAGTAAGAAATGTTGTAGATTTTGGAGCTTTTGTTGATATCGGAGTTCATCAAGATGGGCTTGTCCACATTTCTCAAATTGCTGATTCATTTGTTAAACATCCTTCTGAATTGTTAAAAGACAAAAAAAAAATTAAAGTTAAAATTTTAGGTGTCGACCTTGCTAAAAAACGAATTTCTCTTACTATGAAAGGAATTGACAAGGAGGAAAATTGAAAGAAGTTTGTTCTTACTGTGGCAGAAGTTTTAAAGAGATATCGCAAACTGGATTTGTGGGTTGCGAACATTGTTACAGAGAAATTGATCAACTAACCAAACGAGTTAGTGAACTTTTTGACGGTAAGAAACACTGTGGAAGAAAGATAAGGAGGAGATATGACTGATTTTGATAAAGTTGCAATTTCTTCCAGAATTCGTTTTGCAAGGAATTTGTCAGGTTTTGACTTTTTAGTTAAAAAGCTCTCTTTTGAGCAAATCGATTATCTTACGGAGTCCATTTCAGCTTTACTTAATGCTTCTGGAGATTATACTATTATGCCTCTTTCTTCTATGCCTTTATCTCGTTGTAAGTCGTTGCTTGAAAGGCACGTAATAAGTCAAGAACTAATTGACAATAAAGACATATCATTTGTGGCGACCAATGAAGATGAAAGCTTAATTTTTATGATTTTTGAAGAAGACCATATTCGTGAGCAATCCGTTTGTCAAGGGTTTAATTTGCAAGAGGCCTATTCTAATTTATTGCCAATGGATGAAAAGATTTGCAAAAGTTTTTCAATAGCTTTTGATGATGAATTCGGTTTTTTAACAGCATCACCATCTAATCTTGGGAACGGGATGCGAGCCTCTGTTATGGTTTTTATTCCAGCCATTGAAAGAAGCGGAAGAATTAATGAACTTATTGAGCAAGCTTCTAAATTCAACCTAACTTTTCGTGGCATTTATGGTGAAGGTAGCGCTGGGCTTGGAAGCATATATCAAATCTCTAATCAAGGTATGTTTGCTTGTTCAGAAGAAGAAATAATTGACAGGGTAAGTGATTTCTTTTTTAATATATTTAAAGAAGAAACTAGTTTAAGAGCTAAAATTTTTGCCGAAAATCAAGATATGATTCGTGATGAAGTTTGGCGTGCATTGGCTATATTGGAAAACAGTTATTTACTTACTGAAAAGGAAATGATAAGGCTTCTCTCTGTTGTGCGATTTGGTCATGAGTTGGGTATATTGAATATAAAAGACATCAACCTTTTTATGAAACTTTATTATCACGGTGCTTCGGCAAATTTACACGAAATTCGTGTTTTTTCTCAAGATAAAGAGGAAAATAAGATAAGAAGCGAGTATATAGCAAAGAGAGTTAAAAATCTCGTTGATGCTAGGAGGTAAATATGAATATAGGTTCGAGTTATTTTTCTGATAATATAGAAAAAGTAATTAAAAATGCTAGTCGTACAGCATTAAGATTTGGCAGTGATGTGGTAGGGACAGAGCACATTTTGTATGGCATTACTTCTGTTAAAGATTGTTTAGCTTCTAAAATTCTTGCTGATGAAGGCGTGACAGAAGAAGACCTTTTTGAACTTTTTAGTGAAAATTCTGATGAAGAGATGCTTTTTACATCGGGCAGAGTAGAGCTTTCACCAAGAGTCAAGGACCTTTTCAGAGTTGCACAGCAAATCGCACTTGAATATAATCATAGCTTTTTAGGAACAGAACATCTTTTGCTTGCCATTTTGTCAAGCGAGGGCTCTGTTGCTGTGAAACTTCTTGCAAATCATTATGGCATTGAGGTTGACAGATTGTATCAAAAAGTTTCCGCTCTGCTCAATCAAGCCTCACCGAAACAAGAGGGCAAAGAAGGTCAAACGAAGAGTTCTCTCCCACAAAAGTTACTTGATATGGGAAGTGATATAACATTAAAAGCTAAAGAACATAAATTAGATCCGGTAATTGGCCGAGAGGCAGAAATAGAACGAGTTATTGAAATTCTATGCAGAAAAACCAAAAACAACCCTGTGTTAATCGGTGAAGCTGGGGTGGGCAAAACAGCAATCGTGGAAGGTCTAGCTCAAGCTATCGTGTCGGGGAATGTTCCTGATTTACTAAAAGACAAAGTGATTTTCGGGCTGGAAATAGGTGGCCTTATGGCAGGTACTAAATATCGTGGAAGTATGGAAGAAAAATTAAAAGATGCCATTGAGACGATTATTGCTAGTAAGAATATTATTGTCTTTATTGATGAAATTCACACACTCGCACAAGCAGGTTCTAAAGAGGGTGAAACTAGCCCAGCTGATATGTTAAAACCATATCTTGCGAGAGGAGAACTACAAACTATTGGAGCAACCACTACCGATGAATACCGAAAGTTTATTGAGAAAGATAAAGCATTGGAGCGTCGTTTCCAACCTATTTTAGTCGCCCCGCCATCTGTTCAAGATACGATTTTAATTTTGAAGGGATTAAGAGATTCCTATGAAGCTTTTCACAAAATTAAAATTACCGATGAGGCTATTGAAGCTGCCGCCGTTCTTTCCGATAGATATATTATGGACCGAAGTCTGCCGGATAAAGCTATAGACCTTATTGATGAGGCGTGCAGTAGGGCAAAAGTTAATTTTTCAGTTAAACCACAATCGGTAAAAGACTTGGAAAATAAAATCGCCCAACTTTCTTCTTCTCGTGATGAAGCTTCATTACAAAGAAATTACGAAAAGGCTGCTACTTTGCAATCGGAAATTATTAAGCTTGAAGATGAGCTAAAAAAGAAAGAGTCAAAAAGCGGTGCAAAAAAATCAACTAGCGGTCAGGTCGGTGCAAACGAAATAGCAACAATTGTTGCGAAATGGACCGGTATTCCTGTTACTAGAATTACAGAAAGCGAAAAAGAGAAGCTCGTTCATCTCGAAGAAATCCTTCACAAAAGGGTTGTTGGTCAAGACGAGGCTGTTGACGCAATTGCAAAAGCAATCAGAAGGTCAAGGGTCGGGTTGCAAGATTCAAAACGCCCAATCGGTTCTTTCTTGTTCCTTGGTCCAACCGGTGTTGGTAAAACCGAATTGTCAAAAGCGATCGCCGAGGCGTTATTTGACGATGAAAACAACATAATTAGAATTGATATGTCTGAATATATGGAATCACATTCGGTATCAAAACTTATAGGAGCACCTCCGGGATATGTTGGATATGACGAGGATGGGCAACTGACAGAGGCAGTTCGTAGAAGACCATATTCTGTCGTACTTTTTGACGAAATTGAAAAAGCACACCCTGATATTTTTAATGCATTGTTACAGATTTTAGATGATGGAAGATTGACTGATGGACAAGGAAGAACTGTTAGTTTTAAAAACACAGTCATTATAATGACTTCAAATGTCGGAGCAAGCGAGGTTAATCACAACAAAAAGCTAGGTTTTGGCGATGATGAAGTTGATTTATCTAACCGAGACATATATTTACATTCGTTAAAAGAAAAGTTTAAGCCTGAATTCATAAACAGAATTGATGTTATATGTGTTTTTGAACCACTTACTCAAACTCAATTAGTCAAAATAGCTAAAATCTTAATTAATAATATCAACAAAAGACTTCAAGAAAAGAATTTGTCATTAAAAATGACCGAAGAAGCTTTGGAGTTTATAGTCAGCAAAGGTTCAAATTCAGAATATGGTGCTAGACCTTTAAAAAGGTTTTTACAGCAAGAAGTGGAAGACAGAATAGCAGAAAAAATATTGCTTGGTCAACTTGTAGATAAGGGGACAATTATAATTGACTTTGATGGTAAAAATCTAACTTTTGCTTCTGAACAATAATAAAACATTTTGAATTATGCTTATTTTTTGATAGAATAAATTAGGAGGTAGTTATGAAAATCGAATTTTTAGAGAGAAATTTTAAAATTTCGAATAAGCTTAAAAGTATAATATCAGAAAAGGTTGAGAGACTGTCAAAATATTTTGGCGATGATGCTAAAGTAAAGGTTTTGTGTAGCGAACAGAACAAACAGAAAAAGCTTGAATTGACCATTGTCAACAAAGGTATGCTTTATAGAAGTGAGGTTTCTAGTGATGATATGTATTCTAACATTGACCTTGCTCTTCCAAAAATTGAAAGGCAGATAGTGAGACATAAAGATAAAAATGTTGCAAAAAATCGTGTTAAAGACTTATCAGCTTTTGAATTTTTAAAGGAAGAACCTGATGTAAAATTGCCAGAAGTTTACAAGAAAAAGGTTTTTGACCTTGACCCAATAACTGTTGAAGATGCAAAAGATTACATTGAAAGATTAGGGCACGAGTTCTTTGTCTTTCTTAATGCGGAAACCGGAAAGGTTAACATACTTTACCGTCGTAAAGATGCCAAATTTGGTCTTATTGAAGTGAATTATTAATAATAAAAGTCCTTCCAATTTGGAAGGACTTTTTGTATGTAAATATAATTTGTCGGCAATTAATATGCTCCACAATTGATTATCTTTTATATTTATTGCCAGTTTATAGGAGTAATTGAGTGCTCTTTAAAAAAATTATTGCATTGTGAAAAATGTTTACATCCAAAAAAGCCCCGATATGCTGAAAGTGGGCTAGGGTGTGGTGCCGTCAAAACAAGGTGCTGTTTTGGTATCAATCTTTTAAATTGACCTGCGTGAGAGCCCCATAACATAAAAACAATTGGTTCATTTCTTTTGGCAAGCAGTTCTATTATTTTTGTAGTAAATTCTTCCCAACCTTTCCCTTGGTGGCTCATAGCTTGACCTCGCCGTACGGTTAAGGTTGTGTTTAGCAACAGAACCCCTTGTTTTGCCCATCTAGTTAAATCGCCAGATGGGAGACACTTAATTTTTAAATCATCTTCTATTTCCTTATAAATATTTATTAATGATGGCGGGATAGGGGTAGGTTCTAAAACCGAGAAAGCGAGACCGTGTGCTTGATTAGGTTCGTGATAAGGGTCTTGTCCAATTATTACAACTTTTACTTTGTCATACGGAACAATATTTAAGGCGTTAAAAACATTTTCATCAGTTGGATACACAGAGTATTTAGCCCTTTCATTAGCTAAAAAAGACTGCAAGGATTTAAAATATTGTTTTTCGGTTTCCTCTTTTAATAGGTCAAACCAACTTCTTCTTATACGCATTTTCTTAACTAAAATTAACATAATATTAAAGAAATTGCAACTTTTAGAATGAATTATTTTGAAAAAAAACCAAATTTTGTTAAAATTATTGCATCATTATAGGGCTTCATCTTTAATAATTTGAAAAGCTTTTATTAGTTTTCGTCAATTTTTCAAGGCAATTTTAAACAATAAGGGGGCAATTATGAAAAAAGATTTAATAAAAAATGTTTTTGCAAGACAAATTTTGGACTCTCGAGGGAATCCTACCGTTGAAGTTGATGTCGTCACACAGTCTGGCGCATTTGGAAGGGCAAGTGTTCCTTCAGGCGCATCGACCGGTGCTTTTGAGGCTATTGAGCTTCGAGACAATGACAAAACCAAATTTAATGGTAAAGGTGTTTTAAATGCAGTATATAATGTGAATACTAAAATTAAAAAAGTTGTTGTTGGAAAAAATGTTTTTGAGCAGTCTGCAATCGACAAAACTATGATTGAGCTTGATGCTACTATGAACAAAGCAAATCTTGGTGCTAACGCCATTTTAGGTGTTTCGCTTGCTTGCGCAAAAGCTGGTTCTAATTCGAAAAACATTCCACTTTATAAATATCTCGGTGGGGGAACTCTTTTACCTGTTCCTATGATGAATATTTTGAATGGAGGCAAACACGCTGACAACAATGTTAATTGTCAAGAGTTTATGATAATGCCTGTCGGTGCAAAAAATTTTGCGGAGGCTTTACGATGGGGAGCAGAAGTTTTTCATTCGTTAAAATCCGTTCTAAAAAAAGCAGGGTTCGTTACATCAGTTGGTGACGAAGGTGGCTTTGCTCCTAATTTAAAATCCGATGAAGATGGATTGATTTATATTGTAGAAGCTATTAAGCAAGCTGGTTATAAACCTGGCAAAGATATTTATATCGCTCTTGATGTTGCAGCAACAGAAATGTATGATGAAGCAGAAAAAATTGGCAAAAGAGGTAACTATTATTTCTGGAAAACAGGCGAGCTTTTCAGCACTAAACAATTAATTGACTATTATAAAAGTTTAATAAAGAAATATCCTATTATTTCAATAGAAGATGGTCTTGCGGAGGAAGATTGGACAGGTTGGGCAAAATTGACCAAGGAGTTAGGTAAAAAAATTCAATTAGTAGGTGATGACCTTTTTGTCACAAACACTGAAAGGCTCAAAAAAGGGATAGAAAACAGATGCGCTAATTCAATTTTGATAAAAGTAAACCAAATTGGGTCTCTTACAGAAACGATTAATGCGATAAACTTGGCAAAACAAAATGGAATGAGTGCGATAATTTCACATAGAAGCGGTGAAACAGAAGATACAACGATTGCTGATTTGGCTGTTGCGTTAAGTTGCGGTATGATAAAAACAGGGGCTCCTTCAAGAACTGACCGTGTTGCTAAATACAATCAGTTGTTAAGAATTGAAGAAGATTTGAAATCGAAGGCGATATATGCCGGCACTGATATTTTAGCTCGCTTTGGAATTAAGTAGATTGTATCCTTGTTAAATAAGTTGACTTAACTAAATTTATTTGTTAATATATAACTAATCAAAATGGTGGGGCGAAAAGAAGTAAAATCTTTTTTGGCAAATGCAGAGAGTTGGGTGTGTGGTGAAAACTCAATCGAAAATTAGGTTTGAATTACAGTCGTTTCAAGTTTTGCGCTTGCTTTGCGAAAAAGCGAATAAGACAGGTTACTGTGAAATTAGGTGGTACCACGGAAACGCACGCTTTCGTCCTAAAATATTAGAGGAAGCGTGCTTTTTTTTGGAGGATATATGGTAGACAAAAATCTTTTTAAAGTTTTAAAGGAACGAGGGTTATTGTATCAATGTACTGATGAAGACGCATTAAAAAGAGCGCTTGAAAGCGGGCATCCTATTACATTGTATGAAGGAACTGACCCTACAATGGACAGTTTGCACATAGGACATTGTGTGCCGTTTTGTGTTTTGCGCAGATTTCAAAAAGCTGGGCATAAAGTAATTATACTTATGGGAGGGGCTACGGCTAGTATTGGAGACCCTAGCGGGAAAAGTGAAATGCGTGCGATGCTTAATAAACAAACAATTACAAAAAATATAGAAGAAATCAAAAAAAGTTTGTCTATATTTCTTGATTTTGA
>CALWII010000019.1 GCA_944380695.1 uncultured Clostridia bacterium
GTGCATTTTAATGTCAATCAAATGCTTGCGAAGGATTTATATGCAAAGCGCCTAGCAGGAGGAGGACTGACTTTTTTCGAAATGGGCTATATGTTAGTGCAAGCATATGATTTTGTTTATTTAAATCGAAAATATGGGTGTACTCTTCAGTATGGTGGTGCTGACCAGTGGGGGAACATCGTGGCAGGAGTTGAATTACAAAGAAAACTGAATTTTTCTAACGGAACAAATATAAATTTAATTGGGGCTACAAACCCTTTGCTATTGACTCCTGCTGGTGTTAAAATGGGCAAAACAGAAAAAGGAGCAATATGGTTAAATAAGGATAAAATTAGTGCTTTTGATTTTTATCAAGGTATTTATCAAACACCAGATGCTTGTGTGGAAACGATGTTCGCTTTATTCACTGATTTGCCTATGCAACAAGTTAAAGAGTTGATTAATGAAGATATTGTTGGGGCAAAGAAAAGATTGTCGTATGAAATAACAAAATTCGTAAGAGGAGAAGAAGATGCTAAACAGGCAATGCGGATGAGTGAAAGCTTGTTTTCAGAAGGGGGAGATGATGCTCCGGTCATTACAATTAATAAAAATGTTAATATTTGTGATGCATTGGTGGAAAGTAAATTTGCATCTTCCAAAAGTGAAGCAAGAAGATTGATTGAAGGCGGAGGAGTTACATTTGACGGGCAAAAAGTAAATGATATTACTATGTTAATTACGAAGTCAGGGTTGCTTAAAAAGGGAAAGAAAAACTTTATAAAATTGGAAATTATATGAAATTTTTGAAAAATAATGAAAATATCGTAAAAAAATCAAAATTTTATGGTTATTTGGTTGAAATAAACGATGAGAATGATGTTAAAAACACATTAGAACTTCTTAAATCTCAACATAAAAAATCTACGCACATTTGTTATGGCTATATTTTAAAAAGCCCTCAATGTGAAAAGTTTTTTGATGACGGTGAACCTACGAGAACATCTGGGTACGCTATCTTGTCTGTTTTACAGAAAAAAAAGTTGGTTAATGTAGCTGTGTTTATTGTAAGATATTTTGGAGGGATAAAGCTCGGCGCAGGTGGGTTGGTTAGAGCATATACAAACACCACCTCGCAACTATTTATGGAGAAAAATGATAATAACTGAAATAAAAAAAATTGGTAAAGGAGAAAGGTATTCTATTTTTATAGATGGCATTTTTTCTTGCACATTGGAAACCGAAATTATTGTTAAAAACAGACTAAAATCAGGACAACTAATTGATGATGAATTGTGGAAAAAAATTCGATATGAAAACGGTGAATTGGCCTGCTTTTCAAGAAGCTTGTCCCTTTTAGAAAAGTCACAAAAAACAGAGAGGCAAATTAGAACCTATTTAAAAGAAAAGGGGTTTTTGCAGGAAAACATTGATAACTGTATTCTTAAACTTATTGAATATGGTTATATAAATGACAGCGATTATGCTGAAAATTTTATCAAAACATATTTAAAAACAAAAGGGCCTAAAAAAATAAAATATGATTTAATAACTAAAGGTGTCGACCCAGAAATAATTGAAGAAAAGTTAAATGAATTGGTCAATGATGATGTAGAGAGGGAAAATGCACTTAATTTACTAAAAAAATATATAAAAAACAAGGAATTTAATCAAAAATTAAAAAATAAAGCCTTTTTATTTTTGATGTCAAAAGGTTTTAATTCAGAAATCGCAATTGAGGTTTTAAGGAGAGTGAGCGATGAGAATTGGGATTGATATGGAAAAAATTGATCGCCTAAATGATAAATTAATTAAGACTATTTCAACTGAAAAAGAGTTGGAATGGCTGAACAGTTTTTCGGAAAAAACAAAACCGACACATTATGGTTCAATTTGGGCGACAAAGGAAGCCACGATAAAAGCACTTGGTAGTGGTAATATGAAAGAGATTGAATTGCTGCATAATCAAATTGGCAAACCACAAATCAAGCTGTATGGGGCGACATTTAATACTTTTCAAAGTTTCGGTTTAAAAGAAATAGAGGTTTCGATTTCTCATACTAAAACTGATGTTATTAGTTTGGTTGTAATGCAATAATTTGATGCTATTGTAAAACATTTTCTAATTAAAAAAATGTTAAAATAAAAAAAAGCTTTATCAGAAATTTGGTAAAGCTTTTTATTTTTATCTAAAAATATTATGCAGTAATTTTTTTAGCAATCTCAGTATTTACAACACTTTCGTAGTTGGTGTTTCCATTAAGCATCCCTGCATTTTCTGTAATTTCCAACAGCATTTCAAAAGCGGATTTGCTCATAACAGGATTTGATGAAAAAGCATTAATACTGTAATACGCCTTAACAGCTATTTCCATATCTTTTAGAGTCATTCCTTCAAAAGATGGTAAAAGAGCTTCTGCTGCTGATTCAAGGTTGTCAGTTTCATAACAGTTTTTCAAAAAGTCGTATGCTTTTCTGACGGCTTTTAAGAATTTTTCACATATATCTGCGTGTTCATTGAGATATGAATCTTTGGCGATAAAACAAGTATATGGAATATTTGTGTTGTTTACCAAACTGCCCACAGAAGCAACAATTTCATATTCAGGGTGTTCAGCAATTAAATTGCTGGCATTTGGTTCAAAAAGTGTGCAATATTCGGCATCTGAATTGACAAACTCACTCGCAATATTATTAAAAGCAACATTATCATTTATGTTGACTTGGTTTTCACCAGTACCTATTTCCAGCCCATAACTTTCTACTGCATATTGTAATGTCATAGCTGGAAGCCCACCAGCTCTTCCTCCGATGATAGTTTTGCCAATTAAATCGGTGATTTCAAAAGGTTTATCGCTTTTATTCTTTGCTACTATAAAAGAACCATCAGTTTGAGTTAATTGCCCAAAAACTTTTGGTTGGTCTGTGACGCCCTCTTGTGATGTGTAGACAACTGTTTCAGGCCCAGCTAATATCATATCCGCAGAACCTGATACAAGGGCAGCCATAGATACATTTGAGCCCCCACCATTTGTCAGGTTGATTTCAAGACCTTCTTCTTCAAAGTAGCCAAGATTGATTGCTGCATAAAAAGGTGCATAAAATATTGAATGTGTAACTTCATTAAAATTTATTTTGCTGTAATCTCTTTGACCGCAACCAAAAAAGAAGCTCGTTGATAATGCGATTACTAATGCAAAAGCACTTACAATCACGATTTTAAATTTCTTCATTTTTCCTCCTTTACAAAACTCATTTTATGAATTTTTTTGATTTATTGTGAAAATTTGTCGTAAGTTAGATTGGGATTTCAAATAGAATTTTAAAATTGTGTAATAAATTCTTCGTTTTGGTTTGTTTTTTTAAGCTTTTAGAGTATAATGATAAAAAATGGAGGCAATGCAATAGTGGATGTTATTGAAGTTGTCAATTTAACGAAAGATTATGGTCACGGCAGGGGAGTTTTTGATGTCTCTTTTTCTGTAAAACAGGGAGAGGTTTTTGGATTTCTAGGCCCAAATGGTGCTGGAAAATCTACGACTATTCGTCATTTAATGGGGTTTTCGAGGCCACAAAAAGGCGAAACTAAAATCTTTGGAATGGACAGTTTTTTTAGCTATGACAAAATATTGGGCAGAGTTGGTTATCTGCCTGGCGAAATTGCGTTGCCGGAGGGATTAACCGGAACTGAATTCATTAATATGATGGCAGACCTTCGTGGCGGAGTTAATAAGGATAATGTCGCAAAGTTACTAGAAATTTTTAAACTTGACCCAAAACTCCAAACCAAAAGTATGAGTTTGGGCGATAAAAGAAAATTAGCTATTGTCGCTGCATTTATGAATGACCCAGAAGTTTTAATTTTAGATGAACCTACAAGTGGGCTTGACCCGGTTATGCAACAAGTGTTTGTTGATTATATTAAGCAAGAGAAAAAAAGAGGAAAAACGATTTTACTTTCTTCACATATATTTAACGAAGTTGAACAAACTTGTGACCGTATTTCAATTATAAAAGATGGGGTTATTGTTTCCACATTTGAAACAAATTCAATAAAACATAATGAAAACAAACAATATGAAATTTTCTTTAAGACTAAAACCGAGTTTGAAAATTTTGCCAAACTTTTGCCCAAAGTAAAGATTAGAAAGGGAAATGTGGCAACGGCGGGAATTAAAGCTATTAACCCTAAACTTTTAAAAATTGATGTTGCGATTAAGGATAAGGATATCAATAAATTTATCGAGCTTGTGTCAAGTTATAATATTGCCAGTTTTAAACAGGTTAAGTTTACTCTTGAAGACTACTTTATGCAATTTTATAAAGAAGAAAAGGATTTCGGAGGCGTAAAATGGAAAAAGAAGGATTAAGTCAAGCCGAAGAAGTTATAAGAGTGGAAAACCTCACAAAAGACTATGGTCGTGGACGAGGTGTTTTCGATATAAGTTTTTCTGTTCGTAAAGGCGAGACTTTTGGGTTTGTCGGTACTAATGGTAGTGGAAAAACAACCACTATTAGAAACATTATGGGTTTCATTAAACCTCAAAAAGGCAAAGCTTTTGTTTTTGGTAAGGACGCTTGGGAAAATTCTTGTGAAATTAAAAAAGATGTTTCATACATTCCAGGCGAAATAGCTTTTCCTGAGTTGCGAGATGGAACAACTTTTTTGAAAAATCAAGCAGAGTTACTTGGTCTTGAAAATATGGATTATGCAAATTATCTCATAAAAAAATTACAGCTTGACCCTTCTGCGAACCTTAAGCGTATGAGCAAAGGTATGAAACAAAAAACCGCCATAGTTGCTGCGCTTATGTCGAATAAAGAGCTTTTGATTTTAGATGAACCTACAACCGGGCTTGACCCACTAATGAGAGAAACCTTTATTGAACTTATATTTGAACAAAAAGCAAAAGGCAAAACGATTTTGATGAGCAGCCAAATGTTCGACGAATTGGAAAGAACCTGTGATAGAGTAGCACTCATATATAATGGAAGAATTGTTGATATAGCTGATATAAACGAATTAAAAAATTCCACATTAAAAGCTTTTAAAATTGAGTTTAATAATAAAAATGATTATCTTAAATTCAAAAAATTGACTTATAAAATTGTTAGAGACCAAAGGCAATATAACCAGGTAACAATTGAAATTGATGATTCAAAGATTAACAGACTTTTTAAAACATTATTAAATTACGATGTCAAATTTATTGCAGAAATCAAATTTAATCTTGAAAATCATTTTAAAAATGTTCTCAAAAAACAATTAGAAGGAGGTAAATGATGTTTTTTAGCAAAGCACTTTTTAAACAATCTATGAAAGCCAATTGGGTGAAGTGGCTGTCTGTGACTTTGGCAACCTGTGTTATGCTTGCCATTGTTATTATAGTTTTAGGGAGCTTGTCTATAAACAATATCAGAGATTCTCTTAAAAATGTTTTTGCCCAGGCTGACCAGGAATCAGTCTTAAAAGAAAATGCTATTGACTCCTATGATGCTTATCTTTCATCGGTTGAATTTGAAAATGGTGTTGTGCAATTAACAAATATGTGGGAAATTTCGTTGGGAGAAGGACAACCCACTATAAAAACAGCTATTGTTGGGACATACGAACAAAACAAGGCCTTGTATATTAATGAAAATGGTGTTCAGCCTGAAGGCGAAGCATTAAATGAAATTCAATGGGCTTCGGCTAATCAAGTTTCAGAGCAGTTGTTAGGTGTTGCCGGTGCGATGTTAGGCAATGTTACGCAAGAAGATTTATCACAGTTAATGTATATATTGATATCTACTTATCAATACGATGCAGAGGGATTTAATTCATCAGGTGCGGTACTTTATTCTTCCATTAATAATCAATACTTTAATTATGTTTACAATGTCGCATATCAACAAAGTATTGCAGTTGAAGGTCAAACTGATAAAGAGGCCGAACAAGTGGCTTTAGAGGCACAGGCACTTGCAAAAAAGGGTGTTAGTGCTTACACTAACAGCGGTTTAAATCCATTTACATTTAACATTGATTCATTTAAAGCGGATGCTCAAACTTACATTAATGATATGATATATTTAAATGTGTACAGTAGATTTCAAATAACAGATGATTCTACTGACGAGCAGAAACAAGAGGCAGAGCAATATGCTTTTGCTTCCAAAGTAATTAGCAACACAGCTTTAAGCACCTACGAGCTTTGGCTTGAACAAGGTGCAACGGTTGAACAGGCAAAAATTAACGCAACCGGGAGCATTTCAGACCAAATTGATGATGAAAAAGTTGTAGAAGCATTACAAGAACTTGGCAATATGGACATATATGGTCTTATTATAGGCTCTATATTTTACAGAATTGCTGGTCTTTTGTTGCCAATGGTGTATGTTATTATGGTTGCCAACGGATTGTTGGCAGGGCAAGTAGATTCTGGGTCGATGGCTTATGTTTTGTCAACACCGACAAAAAGGAGAACAGTTTCGACCACCCAAATGTTATATTTGCTTGTATCTCTTTTAGCTATGTTTGCACTTGTTACTGCGGTTAGCGTTGTTTCAATTTGGATTGTTGGTGGTAATTCATTTGCTATTAATTTTGGAGAAATATTGCTGTTTAATTTAGGTGCATTTCTGACGATGTTTGCTTTTGCTGGTTTTTGTTTTATGTGTTCAGCGATATTTAACAGAACAAAATATTCTTTATCAATTGGCGGAGGCATATCTATATTTATGTTGGTTTGCACAATTCTTGGGCTTTTTGGTTCTAATGTTGTGCCTTCCGCTATGAGAATTGAACAGATGAACTTCTTTAACTATCTGTCTTTGATTTCGCTTTTTGACACTACAAAAATTCTAGCTGGTGGTCTTAATTTCTTGATAGGATTTGGTGTTCTCGCTGTCGTAGGGGTAATAACATTTGTTATAGGAACATTTGTTTTTGATCGTAAAGATTTGCCACTCTAAAAAATTAAAAAGACTGGAGTTCCCAGTTTTTTTATATCTTCCAATTATTTAATTTTTTGATATTTTAATATTGTTTAATTTTTGTTATAGTTGCGTTTTAAAATTTTGATTTAAGTGATATATTAAAAAATATAAAATTTTATATTTTAAATTTAATATTGACAAAAGTGAAGACTTGTGTTAGAATACATTGTGTAAATAAAATACAAAAAAGTTTGTAGTTGGAGGAATATATGTCTTTGCTTCTTGACAATAATATTTGGGCTCGATTTTCACAACCTAATGTTATCATAGGGTTAATTTTGCTTGCGATAGGATTAATTGTCGCAATTATTGCAAAAAAAGTGACAAAAATGGTTAGGAAGACAAACAAGGTTGAAGCGAATGATAAAATATTATTGATAATGAAAGCTTTTGCTTTGACAGTGATATTAGTTTCGCTTATAGTGATGGTAATCGAATAAAAACAAGCAACAAACTGCTTGTTTTTTTTTGTAAAAGTATATATAATTATTTTCGTAATTAATCTAGTAAGAAGGTTATAATTATGAAGAAAAACGAAAATTTTGTTTTATCTACAAAAAAAGAAAAGATTTTTAGAGCAATCAATATTGCATTGACAATTTCGATGATGCTGGCTGGAATTGGTCTGGCGATTTATTACAAAGCTGTTTCAGACCCAAATTCCCGTTTCGTACCAAGTTTGGGTATGCTTCTTTATGGGGCAATACCTTTCGCTTATGAATTAATATCAAGAAGCAAATTACCTAATTCTGTTTTTTTAATCTTTAATATTTATGTCGCTATTGAAGGGCTCTGGGGGAGTGCTTTGTCAGGTTATAAGGATTTTGAGTGGCTAGATATTGTTGTTCATTTTGTTATGGGTTATTTGATGGGAGCTTTGGCACTTTTCTTTCTTTGTAGAAGTGGTGAAAACAAAAAAATGAAAAAAGTTACTATACTTTTGTTTTGTGTGTTTTTCTCGTTGTTTATTGAATCCGCTTGGGAACTATGCGAGAGAGCAACAGATTTGATTTTTAAGCTTGACATTCAGGGCGCTTGGGTAGAAGGTGAAAACGCTCCACTTTTGACTGATACTATTCAAGATATAGCTTGTAATATGGGTGGGGCAATTCTTTTTGGAATACATTATGCATTTGCCCATATTTTTAAAAAGGATTTGGGAATTTTTAGTATGGAAAAAGAGTTTTCTGTAAAACATAAGTTGTTTGAAAAAACGACTATATCTCAAAAGAAAAAAAACGCAGACATTTCAGTTGATGAAAAAAAAGTTAAAACAAGAGAAAATGAGAGCATAATAGACAATGTCGAGAGTGATAATAAATAATGTTTTTTAAAACAAAATTTTTGACTGTTTTCACTCATTAAAAATTTCTATTTTAAATAAAAAAACCATAGATTTTTTCTATGGTTTTATCTTTTTTGTTCGTTAATATTTTCATTTCTTAAAGATTGAATTATGTTGTCGATATTGTAATAAACTTCTTCGGTGCCTATATCAATTCTATGGCAGGGGGAGACATCCCAAGCATAAACTTCTGTTCGTTGTGACAGCCAAGCCGGGAAGTTTCCTGGAGCATCTTTACTGTTCCCACTATAAAGATATTCATCTAGCAACTTTAATGCCTCTTTGTTATAAATGTAAAAAGGACCAACAGCAAAGTTGCCTTTTGGTTGTTTAGGTTTTTCCTCCATTTCAATTATCTTTGAATTCTCATCAAGTACAGCGACACCGTGTGATCTTAAAATGCTCATATCGTCTGTTTTGGAACCTAAAACCATATTTTTATTATTGTTGCTTTTATACTGTTCAAAAAAGCTTTTTAATTTAAAATCAAACCAATTATCTCCGGCTAAAACAAAAATATCATCGTTTATTTTTCTTCGGTCAATAGCAAATTTTATGTCTCCAATAGCGCCCAATCTATTGTCATTATTGGTCGAGCCATCATTTAAAACTACAATCTTTTTGAGCGAATTTCTTGCTTTCGCCCAAAATTTGAAATGGTTAAAGAATTTTGCATTAGACACGATGATAATTTCATCAATTTCCTTAATTTCTTGCAGGTTGTCAATCAACAAATCGAGAAGAGTTTTTCCGTCAACTGTTAAAAGAGGTTTAGGCATATTTTCAGTTAATTTTCCTAATCTGGTTGCATAACCAGCACATAAAACTATTGCTTTCATATTTTTTTCCTTTTTATTTATATTATCAAAAAACATTTGTCTGTGTCTAGCAAAACAAATATCGTTTAAGCAAAGAGAGATAAATTTTACAATTTTGTTTGTTTTTATATAGATTTTAACAGCGTGTAATAAATTGAAAATAATTTTTAAGTCTATTTAACTTTTTTGTTTAACTAATTTATTTTCATTATCATCAAATTGACTTGAATATAGATTGTAGTAAAAACCCTTTTTCTGCATCAATTCTTCGTGGTTACCGACTTCAACAATATCGCCATTATTCATTACGATTATTTGGTCGGAATTTCTTATTGTCGACAATCTGTGGGCAATAAC
>CALWII010000020.1 GCA_944380695.1 uncultured Clostridia bacterium
AGGTTGTTCAGAGAGGCTAGAGTAAAAGATATTGATTAATATAATTACACTGCTGATGTTATAAACAAACGCAAAAAGAAAATGCCTTATATTGTTATCATTATAGATGAGTTTGCTGATTTTATAATGCAAGGCAAAAAAGAAATAGAAGACAGAATAATAAGGTTAGGACAGAAAGCGAGAGCATCGGGTATTCATTTAATTTTAGCCACTCAACGACCTACGGCTGAATTTGTAACAGGTGGGATTAAAGCTAACTTCCCGTCACGCATTGCGTTTAAAGTCGCAAGCAGAGTAAACTCTGATGTTATACTAGGAATGATTGGGGCGGAAAAACTTTTAGGACACGGAGATATGCTTTATGCTCCACAAGAATATTCAGCTGCGCCAAAGCGAATTCAAGGTTGCTTCATAACTACACGAGAAATATCGGACATAGTGAACTATGTGTCTTTAAACAACGAGGCTATTTTTGACCCTGCGGTGCAGGAAGCAATAAACAATATGCCAAAAACACAGGGTTCTGAACATAATGAAAATAATGGAATGGACCCATTACTACCAGAAGCACTTAAAATGGTTATTGACAGCGGGCAAGCTTCTACTTCAATGATTCAAAGGAGATTGTCAATAGGATATCCTCGTGCTGGAAAAATTATTGACCAAATGACAAATATGGGATATATATCCGCCGCAGATGGTGCAAAACCAAGAAATGTTTATATAACTATCGAAGAATTTTATCAAATTTTTGGCGATAATTATGATTAGAGGTAGATATGACAAAAGATGAACTAAAATTAAAAAAAATTTCTGCAATAAGCTTGGGCTGTGACAAAAATAGAGTCGACCTCGAAAAAATGCTGTTTTTATTAAAAGAATACGGGTTCGAACTTGTTCCGGATGTTGTAGATGCCGACATTGTAATTGTTAATACCTGCGCTTTCATACAATCAGCACGAGAAGAGGCTATCGAAAACATAATAGAAATGGAAAGTTTAAAAAAAAGTGGTACAGTTGAAAAAATAATAGTGACGGGGTGTCTCCCAAGTAAGCATACCGAACAAATTAAACAACTTTTCCCTGAAGTTGATGCTGTAATTAAATACCAAAACAATAACACAATAGTTAATGTCATTGAAGAACTATATTGCGTTGAAAAATCAAAATGTTTAGTTAGTTATGATAGAATACTTACTACATCTAGTGGTTATGCCTATTTAAAGATAGCCGACGGTTGCAATAATGCTTGCGCTTATTGCACAATACCAAGGATTAGAGGTCCGTACAAAAGCGAAAAAATACAAAATATTGTTGATGAAGCCAAAATGCTGGCGAAAAAGGGTGTTAAAGAACTTATTATAGTAGCTCAAGACACTACTCGATATGGTCTTGACCTATACGGTAAGCGAATGTTAATTGAACTTTTGGAAAAGTTAGCAAAAATTAAAGAAATAATGTGGATTAGACTTCATTATGCTTATCCCGAAATGATTAGTTCAGAGCTTTTGAATTTTATAGACAATGAAGAAAAAATGTGTAAATATCTTGACATACCGATGCAACATATTGATGACAATGTATTAGCTTTAATGAGAAGACGCCATAATGAACTATCAACCAGAGCCCTTGTTAAAGAAATCAAAAATTATCACCCAGATATAAAAATAAGGTCGACTTTCATTATAGGGCACCCAGGAGAAACTCGGAAGGCTTTCAAAAAGCTATTAAAGTTTTTAGAAGCGGAAAAACTCGATTTTGTTGGGTTTTTCCCTTATTCGAGGGAAGAAGGTACGGTTAGTTACTATATGAAAGGTCAGAAAAGTGAATTTGTTAAAAGACACCGTTTGAAAATCGCACAAAAAACGCAGTCAAAAGTTGCTTTCGAAAATGCTAAACAATATTTAGGAAAAACTTTTGATGTTATGATTGATGATTTTGACACAACTTGCGGTTTTTTTATCGGCCATACTAAATTTCTTTCTCCATCAGTTGACTTTGGTGTTAAATTTATGGATAATAATAGCGTGGTCGGAGATATAGTAAAAGTTAAGTTTACTGATTTCGACGGAAACTTTTTTAAAGGAGAAATTGAATGAATATTCCAAACAGAATAACAATATCTAGAATTTGTCTTGTTCCACTTGTTGTGTTTTTCTACCTTGCTGATTTTATTCCGTATGGGAAGTTAGTCGCAGCAATATTGTTTGGCGTAGCTGCGTTGACCGACATTGATGGGACAATTGCAAGAAAATTAAATCAAGTAACCGATTTAGGAAAATTTTTAGACCCTATCGCCGATAAAGTGCTTATTACAGCTGGGTTGCTTTTAATTTCCGCTTATCCAATTGCAGGCGAAGGCGTTACACAAGCTTTGCCAATAGTGCTTCCAGTTTGGGTTGGAATTGTTTGTGTTACAATTATTCTCGGGCGTGAATTAATTATTAGCGCATTTAGACAAATCGCAGCTACAAAAAATGTCATAATGGCTGCCGATATGGCAGGAAAAGTCAAAGCAAATTTCCAAGATATAACCGTTTTCTTATATATGATTTTTGCTTTCTTGGTTTCTGAATTCTATCCAACAATTAAGGGAACCGCTTATACAATAATAAATATTGTTTTACTTGTTATGTTGATTATAACTACAATTTTAACTATATTCTCTGGAATAAATTATATTGTCAAAAACAAACAAGTTCTAAAAACCGAAACTGTCAAAAAACAAGCCCCTTACGATTTAATTATACCAGCAGTTTTGAAAGAATTTATTAACGATGGCGTCATTAATGCTACAAAGATTTCTTCAAGATTTAACATAAACTTAAAGCGTGCAGAAAAAATTATAACAGATATGAGCGATTTGGGTTATATTTCTGACAGCGGAAATAACCGGGAAGTATTGATTTCAGAGAGAGAATACAAAGAATTATTTGAAGATTAATTATTATATAGATTAAAAGGTGATTTGATTATGGACAAAAAAAATTCAAAAGCTGATGCTCTTAACGAAGCTCTTTTGCAAATTGAAAAACAATATGGCAAAGGTGCTATTATGAAGCTTGGCGAAGCATCAAACCAAAAGGTTGATGTTATCCCGACAGGTTGCTTGACTCTTGATCTCGCTTTGGGAATAGGTGGTGTTCCAAGAGGAAGAGTGATAGAAATTTATGGACCAGAATCATCTGGTAAAACAACTGTTTCATTGCATATTATTGCAGAAGCACAAAAAATGGGTGGCACGGCCGCGTTCATTGATGCAGAACACGCTCTTGACCCAAGTTATGCGGAAAAATTAGGTGTTGTACTCAAAGACTTATATATCTCACAACCTGACAATGGAGAACAAGCTCTTAATATTTGTGAAATGCTAGTTAGATCAGGTGGCGTTGACATTGTTGTTGTCGATTCAGTTGCAGCTCTCACTCCAAAAGCAGAAATCGATGGAGAAATGGGTGATAATCACGTTGGTCTTCAAGCTAGAATGATGTCCCAAGCATTAAGAAAATTGACAGGGGCTATCAACAAATCTAACACGACTGTAATTTTTATAAATCAGTTGAGAGATAAAATTGGTGTAGTTTACGGTTCTCCTGAAACAACAGCGGGTGGGAAAGCATTAAAATTTTATGCAAGTATTCGTATCGATGTTAGAAAAGGTGAAGCGATAAAAGACGGGGCAAATGTCATTGGTAATAAAACAAGAGTTAAAATTGTCAAAAACAAATTGGCACCACCTTTCAAAGTCGCCGATTTTGATATAATATATGGTAAAGGTATTTCAAAAACCGGGTGTATTATTGACCTTGCATTGCAATTTGGCATTATCAAAAAATCTGGTTCTTGGTTTGCATACAATGATGAAAAAATTGGCCAAGGCAAAGAAAACACAAAAGCTTATCTGGAAGCTAATGCCGATATTTATAAAGAAATTGAAGAAAAAATTAAAGTTGCAGTTGCAAACGATGGTTTGCCGACTGAAATTGGTGAGTAGTAATATTACAGGTGAGCTACACAAACCACTTTTGTTTTTTAGAGGATTTTAAATCCTCTTTTTTTTCGGATTTATTTTTAGTAAATTCAAAGATTGCTTGATTTGCCAAATTGTTTTCATAACCGTATTTTATAATCAGCTTTCCATTAATCTGTTCTTCAAGTAATTTTTCACCCTCATAGTTGTGTACAACACATAATTTTTTATTGTCATCATAAAATTCATAAACACAGAATTTGTCGGCGTAAAACTTTATAAAAACTTTTCCGTCTTTTTCTGCAACATCGAATTGACAGTTTTTTACCTCATTAAATAAGTTTGACACTTCACGAGGTTCATTAAATCTTGAAAAAAGTGCTTTTGTTTTGTATTTTTTTGGTATATTTGTGCTGGCTAGTTTAACTAAATGCTCTTCTTTTAAACATAGTAAATCTATTTCTCTTTCTATGATAGATTCGGGCATAGTAAATACTTCATTAGGCTCACAATTTTCAAAATACTCTCTTACGCATCTAGTTGGTTCATTTCCACCTGCAATATTTATAGGTGTGTTGTCAAGGTTACCCACCCAAACACCACATACTTCACTTGGAGAATAAGTTATATTATAAGCATCAAGATTTTCTTTGCCTTTGCCAACAGTACCCGTTTTTGAAGCCAATGGAATAGAAACAGATTTCAAAGCCTTTGCCGTGCCATTTTCTGCACTTTCTTCAAGCATAGTTGTTAAAAGGAAACACGCATCTTCTCTAAAAACTTGTTTTTCTTCCGGCTTATGTTTATAAACAATTTTGCCGTTTGAATCAGTGATATATTCAATAAATTTTGCAGGTGCATATTTGCCAAGATTTGGGAAAACAGAATAAGCTGATGCTAATGTCAAGATGTTTTCGCCATAAGTCATTCCACCTAATGCGAGTGCATAAGATGTGTCTGTTTCATCGAAATTAAAGCCTAATTCTGTTGCATAAACTTTTGCTCGGTCTATTCCGACATAGGACAAAACTTTAATTGCGGGGATATTAATAGATTTACCTAGTGCTTCTTTAGCAGAAACATAGCCCCTATATTTGCCATCAACATTTTTTGGTGTGTAGTCATTTAAAACAAGTGGCTCATCGATTAATTGCGTGCTTGGAGATATCAAGTCCTCATTTAATGCGGGAGCATAGACAAGTAGGGGCTTAATAATGGAACCTGGTTGTCGTTTTGCGTCTAAAATTTTATAGGCACTGTTTCCAATATAACCGGTTACAGCGTGTTTTTTGCTGTCAAGGACAATGCCCGCATAGTCAGCAGAGTTAAAGTCTTCACTTTTTAAAGCTTGTTCGAGTCGCCGTTGCTTTTCGGCATTTTGATAGGTATGAATTTTGTAGCCAGATATTGCAATCGATTTTGCTGGCATACCTAATATATCACAAGCCTCGTTAAGCGCTGCCTCTGAATATGAATTAAGTCTATTTGAGTTTTCCTGTTGCAAGTTCAAATTTAAAGCTGATGATTTTGCACGCTCGTTCTCTTCTTCAGTAATGAATCCATCTTTTTTCATCTCATCCAACACAAGATTTCGACGTTTTAAACACGCATCTTCATTTATTATCGGCGAAAAAGAACTCGGAGATTTAATCATTCCTGCAAGCATAGCACTTTCTGACAATGTAAGCTTGCTCGCTGATTTTGAAAAATAATAATTTGTTGCTTCTTCTATACCATAACAATTATTTCCATAATAGATTGCATTAAGATACCATTCTAAAATTTCGTTTTTTGTATATTTTTTTTCTAACTTCAAAGTCAAAGCAATTTCTTTTAATTTTCGTTCAAATGTTTTTTCTGAAGACAAATGAGTGTTTTTTATAAGTTGCTGACTTATTGTTGATGCTCCTTCTTTTAAACTTCTACTCAAAATGTTTGATAAAGAGGCTTTTAATATTCTTTTATAATTTAGCCCGTTATGTTCAAAAAATGTTTTGTCTTCTATTGAAATAAAAGCTTTATGAGTATAATCTTGCAGATTTGATAGTTTGATATATTTGTTTGTTTGTGTGTTTTCCTCATTGATTAGTCGGTTGGCATTATCGTAAATTTGAACATTTGTGCTAGGCGATATCAATTTGTTTTCATCAAGTTGCAAATTGCTATATTTTATTAAATTACTTCCAACAAAAATCAAAACACTTAATAAAGCGATAAAAGCGATTACCAAAACAGAAATAAATGTTATTTTGACAAATTTCTTCATATTTCTTAATATGGCTCAATAAACATAAATTATTTGCAAAAAATTTGCTTTTCTTATATAATAAGAATATGTTTTATCATATAGTCACATACGGCTGTCAAATGAATGTACACGAGTCAGAAAAAATCGCTTTTATACTAGAAGAGATGGGCTACAAACCGACAGACAAGCGGGAAGACGCTGATATTATTGTGTTTAATACTTGTGCAATTAGAGAAGGGGCCGAGGAGCGTGTTTTTGGTAATGTTGGGGCATTAAAAAAATTAAAAAAAATGCGCCCAAGCTTAATTATTGCAGTTTGTGGATGTATGACACAAAAAATAAATACAGCAAAAACATTTAAACAAAAGTTCCCTTTTGTTGATATTATTATTGGGACTTTTAATTTGTATAAAATCGGTGACTATGTTAGGGAGTTACAAAATAAAAAAGTTCTTGAATTATGGGAAAGCGGAGCTATTGATGAAACCAAAGGTTACACAAGGACAAGCGGTGAAAATGCTTGGGTTAACATTATGCAAGGCTGTAACAACTTTTGTACATATTGTATTGTTCCTTATGTTAGAGGAAGAGAAATATCAAGAACTCCTGAAAACATTATAAAAGAAATAGAAGAAATTGTGAGGTCTGGAAAGTATAAAAAAATAACGCTTTTAGGACAAAATGTTAATTCTTATGGTAAAGATTTAATTCCATCTATTACTTTTGCGGAGCTTTTGCGTAGAATTAGTGAAATTAATGGTGATTTCAAAATAGGGTTTATGACCTCCCACCCCAAAGATATAACAGATGAGTTAATTGACGAAATTGCCAACAATGAAAAGGTATTAAAGGAATTACATTTGCCAGCACAAAGTGGTAATAATCGTATTCTTAAATTGATGAACAGAAAATACACTCGAGAACATTATTTAGATTTGATACGCAAAATACGAAATAAAATTCCCAATATAAAACTCACTTCGGATTTTATCGTAGGGTTTCCTACAGAAACTGAAGAAGAGTTTCTTGACACAATGTCGCTTGTTAATGAAGTAAAATTTAACGGTATTTTTGCTTTTATGTATTCTCTTCGCGAGGGCACTGTGGCATCAAAAATGGAAGGACAAGTTCCAGAAGAAATTAAGAAAATAAGAGTTAACAAACTTTTGTCTCTTGAGAAAAAAATACAGAAAGAGGAATTAAAATAATGGAAGATATCGCAAATATGACGCAACCCAAGGGGATGATGGCACAATATCATTCGCTCAAAACTCAAAACCCAGACTGCATACTTTTTTTTCGTCTTGGTGATTTTTATGAAATGTTTT
>CALWII010000021.1 GCA_944380695.1 uncultured Clostridia bacterium
AGAATGTTTGATTTTTTAATCCCTCTATTACAGGACAATCCACTCCCCATGGATCGTTTCCTGTTAAACGAAAAGGTACAAGAGTTTTGCCCGTGCGGTAGCGAATTGAATTATTTGCTAAAATCTCGCAGGTTTTCTCTCTATCCGACAATTTATCAAAAACCAAAGTGAAGCTTGGTCCATTTTTATCTATAAGATCGTATTTTGGGAGATTTAAGGATTTAACTTTTGTTAAATATTCATTTTTGATGTAAATTTCTGGTTTCTTTAAGAACTCCCGTATTTCTTTTGCCATAAACAAAGGAGTGTCAGTGCGTTTTTCAATGTCATTAAGCCAAGACTGCATTTCTTCAACACATTTATCAAGGTCAAAATACCAGTTTTCAACTTTTTTCAATTCAGGGCGTGTGCCTGTAAGAGCGCTTACAGGGTCAATTAAGTCCATAGGAAGATATTGATGGCCGAGGTCACATTCATCGGCATATCCTTTTTCGCTTTGACATCCTTCGATAGGGCAACGCCCTATAACTTGACGACCGTTTAATAGAACACCTAATTTTGTGTCAAAGAATTGAAAAGATGAGTGTTTTGAAACCATATTGTGAGAATACAATGTGTTGATAAAAAGTTTGCTCATTTCTTTATGTTCGGTAAGCATAGGTTCAAATGCGGAAGCCCCGAAGAGATTGTGTGAAACTTCGAACATTTTAAAAGTTTCTTTTTGGTGAATATGATTAGAATAAACAAACTCTTGTAAGGTCATATTGGAATCTATCGCACCGCTTTCCTTCATTTTTCGATAACCTTCTGTTGCCGTCGAGCCAAAGCAATCAGTTCCAGAAACGAATATTACATTATCATATCCAATTCGGTCTCGTAAAAAACGAGCTATTGTGTCAGCCCTTAACATAACAGCAAGGTGTCCCAAGTGGAGATGTTTGTTTCCGTAAGGCATACCGCCGGTTACAACAGCTCTTTTAGGAAATGTTGGACGAGGTTTGATAAAATTTTCCATAATTTTCTCCGTGCTTAAATTTATCACTTTTTTTTGTGTTTTGTCAAACAATTTTTTCATCAAACAAATGTTCTCTCATCGAAGCGACTTTTTTCTTTATTCGAGAAAGAGCATTGTCTATGCTTTTTTTTGATTGCCCTGTTTTAAATGCGATTTCCTGGTAACTTAAACCTTGCAGATAATTTTTTAATACTTTATGTTCCATAGGGGAAAGTTCGCTTGCGAATGCTTTTTTAAGGTCCTGAACGAATTGTCTATTTGACATTATTTGCTCTGGTGTTAGCCCGTCTGATATTAAAAATACTCCAAGTTCATCGTTTTCTTCGTCGGTGATTGGTAGGGCGGAGGACAAAACAAGATTTTTTTGAGTAGAGGCATTTCTTATAGCGGACTGAATTTGTCTTTTTATACAGATTTGCGCAAAGGTTGAAAAAGAAGCATCTTTGTTTTGGTTATATCCCTTTATTGCCTTGTACAAACCTATCATACCTTCCTGGATTAAGTCTTCGACATCGCCCCCGATGAGATAAAAACCACGACTAAATTTTGTTATCGTGTTTTTGTATCTGTTAAAGAGTTCAATTTCTGCTTGTGTGTCTCCATTTTTTGCTAGAGAGACTAATTCTTCATCTGTCATAAAAATTTCCTTTGTCTTAAAATTTCAAAAATTACAATACCACAAGCAACACTTGCGTTGAGAGAGTTAATTTTGCCTTCAAGTGGCAAAGTGATAGTCCCGTCACATTTTTCTAATATGCTAGGTCTAACTCCTTTACCTTCAGAACCAATAATCACAGCCAAAGGCAGATTTAAATTTTTTTGGTATATATTTTCGCCACCTGTTTCTGCTGCGAAAATCCATATATTATGATTTTTAAAAAAATCGATAGCTTCTTTCAGATTAGTTACTTGGGCAATTTTAACATTTGATATTGCACCTGTGCTGGTTCTTATTACGGTGTCATTAACTTGGCAAGCTCTATTTTTAGGAATAACTATTCCATCAACCCCTGCACATTCGCAAGAACGAATAATAGCACCAAAATTATGTGGGTCTTCAATTCCATCTAAAATAACAAAAAGGGGAAGATTATTGTCAGTATCTAAAAGTTGATTTAATGATGAATATTTGAAGTCAGTTGTGTCAGCTATGTAACCTTGGTGATGAGTGGTTGTTGATTTTCTGTCTAAAGCTTGTTTGGGAATAAATTCGATACGGATTTTGTTTTTTCTGGCGAGAGAAATTATCTCATCTTTGCGTGATGAGTAGTTTTGGTCAATCCAAATTTTGTTGATTGTTAAACTTGAGCGTAAGGCTTCTTTAACGGGATTTTTTCCTTCAATTTGCATTATTTACCTCTAATGTTAACGAATGATTTAAAATATAGTTAAGTCTTTCAGTTTGATTGGTAACATACAAGTAACCAATGACAGCTTCAAAAGCGGTTGCTTTTTTATAATCGACGGCATCGGCATTTTTTGCGTGATGTTTTGGTTTTGCATTCCTTGCGCGTCGAGCTATTTCTTTTTCGATGTCGTTAAGTTCTAATATATTTAATATTTTTGCTTGCCAGGACGCACTGCACAATCTAGCACAAAGCAAGTGCAATTCGTTAATGGGCTTATTTATGTTTTGCACCGCCCAATTCCGCACAAAACAAGTGTGTATTGAGTCGCCGATAAAAGCGAGTTCTAATGAGTTTAAATCTTTCATACATTAAACCTAAAAAGCACCACATCACCGTCTTGCATTGTGTAGTCTTTACCTTCCATTCTAACTTTACCTTTTTCTTTTGCTTTCAGAAAAGACCCAGCATCAATTAAGTCAGCATAAGACACTATTTCGGCTTTGATAAAACCCTTTTCAAAGTCGGTATGGATTTTGCCTGCTGCTTGTGGAGCTTTTGTACCTTTTTTAATTGTCCAGGCCCGCACTTCTTTTTCGCCTGCGGTTAAAAAACTCATCAAGCCGAGTAAATCATAACTTTCCCGAACTAGCTTTTCAAGACCACTTTCAGTTATGCCTAATTCTAGTTTATATAAAGGTCTTTCTTCTTTAGGCAATGAAACCAATTCTTCTTCAATTTTTGCACAGAGTTGAATACAACCGGAATTTTCATTTTGGGCAAATTTAAAAACCTGTTTGGAATAATTGTTTTCTAAATTTGAAATGTCGTTTTCTGATACATTAGCCACATAAATTACAGGTTTAGCAGTAAGGAGGGAAAAACTCTGTAAAATTTCTTTTTCTTTATCTGAAAGGGGAAGAGTTCGAACGCACTTTCCTTCTTCGAGGTGAGCTTTTACCTTTTTCAATACCTCCAAACCGTCCATCAAGCTTTTGTCACCTGTTTTGACAAGTTTGCAATCTTTCTCATATTTTTTTGTGACTTGTTCGAGATCGGCAAGTGCAAGCTCTAAATTTATGATTTCTATGTCTCTTATAGGGTTGACAGAACCAGAGACGTGAATAATTTTTTCATTATCAAAGCATCTTACAACGTGCACAATCGCATCTACTTCACGAATATGACTTAAAAATTTATTTCCTAACCCTTCACCGTGACTTGCTCCCGCAACGAGTCCTGCAATATCCATAAATTCAATACTAGCTGGTGTAATTTTTTGAGTGTTGTAAATTTTAGCAAGAACTTCAAGCCTTTGATCTGGTACATCAACGACGCCTATATTCGGTTCAATTGTACAAAAAGGGTAGTTTGCGCTTTCTGCTCCTGCCTCTGTTATAGCGTTAAAAAGTGTACTTTTACCAACATTTGGCAAACCGACAACTCCTATTTTCATAAAAAAGTCCTTTTAAATGCAAAAGCAAATGTTTAACACATTTGCTTCTATGAAATTAAATTTAATTTCCTAAAATTCTATCAATTTTGTTTCTTTTGTTTTCTTTCTCGACTTTGCTTGCCTTTTCGTTGAGAGATGTGTTAGCGCTGGCAATAGTGTCTCTGGTTATTGTGCCTGCGCTTATTCCGGTCTCCATATCAGTTCTTCTCGTTTCAACTCTGCTTAATGCTTTAGCGTGTACTGGATCGGCAAGTCTTGCTTTGGCGAATTCGGCGAGTTTGTTTGCATCATCAAGAGTTGAATCTATAGCTTTAAGTTGCAGTTCGTAATCTGTTAATCCGTCAGCAAAAGATGAAATCCAAGTAAACACTTGACTACTGTCATCTGTGGTTGCAGTAACAAAATCGGAAGGATTTTCTGTTGACAAATAGGCAGCATTTCTTGCAAGGGCTGAATTGCGCCTATTATATTTTCCTGATTTGAAGATGTTGTAAATTGACGGTCCTAAAACTTCTTTTTCCCGATTTGTCACTCCAGACGGGTCGCTCTGTGCTCGTTTAACAGTTTCATTAAAAGTTGCTTCTGCTTCTGCAATAACAGCTCTTTCTGCGATCGACATATTGTAGATTGCATTTTTGGCGGAAGAATTTCCTGCGTTTGCTTTCAAACAGGCAACGATCATAAAGGCGTGTTTGTCAACAAAAGCAAATGCTGCTGCATCAAGTTCTTCTTGAGTTGGCTCTCTTCCTTCTGTTGCGACAAAATCCTTTTTAAAGTTGCTCACATAAGTTGTTTTAAGTTTCCCAATTATTGAAGGATCGCTATGAGCTATTGTATTGAACAGATTTTCCTCGGCTTTTTCCTTTTTCTTTTCTAACTTTCTTCTTTCTTTAGCTGAAAGTGTAGGCCTGCCCAGTGCTCTTTCATAAGCGGAGATTTCTCTTTTAAGCGAAAAATGCTTTGTGATAGCTTTACCCAATGCGCGTTCTTTTGATTCGTATGATTTAACGGCAGCATCTACAGCTGCTTCGGCCTTATCTATTTTTGAACTAGGCAGATCAATTGTTGAGGCTATTGTTGTAGCGCATCCTAAAGCGATTAATCCTGTTGCTACGAGAGGAATAGCGGCTCCTGCTGTAACTCCAGCTATTGCGAGCACCGCCAAACCTATTCCTGCAATGATGCCAATACCACCTAAAACTTTTAGTGCTTTTCTCCAAAAACCACCTTTTTTTGGAGTGTCGTCTGGTCCAGGTCCAGATGGTCCAGGTCCAGATGGTCCAGGCCCAGATGGTCCAGGCCCAGATGGTCCAGGTCCTGATGGTCCGGGTCCTGACGGTCCGGGTCCTGATGGTCCAGGTCCTGGACCGGGTGATACGCCAAAGCCATCTTCTTCGATATAGCCTTTAGTACGTGTCACATTTGCCGTCTCAATCAAATCGATTTTTACTGAATCTTTCTTTTCAGATCTAATTATGTCAAAGTCTACTTGGCTTGTACCTCTTGTACGACTTGGAGGATTGGTGAGAGCAGTAGTCCCTATGGCATCTAAAATGGATTGTAGCTGTTTGTATTGAGGAGATGTTTTATTAGGTGTTATTATTTTGCCACTAGCGTATGGTGAGCTTAATGGAATGTCTATTGGCAAAGCAAAAGGTTTTGATACTTTTGAATGGGTTGGAGGGTTAAAAACCAGCATTGTTCGAAGCACTTCGTCTCCTTTGCTTGGAGGAAGATGCACCATTGAAACAGATTCAAATCTGATAAATGTGCCCTTGTGTAAAATGTATCTTGTACCATTGCTGTTCGCTATAATAACATCATTAACTCCTGAAGTAGGAGCACTATCGTGACCTACCATTCCTGTTACTGATGATCTGGTTATGGCAAAATTTTTAGTTCTGTCTCTGAAGGTCTTTACTTTTTCTTTGCCGATATCATTTGCAACTGTTGCTAAAGCCATTACAAATTCGGTAGAAAATTTAGATAAATCATCGACAAACCTAAATCGCTCATCATTTTTGCGTCCAATGGCGTATAACTTTACAGCATCAGAAGTTGAATTTATTGCTGTTTCCAAAAAGTGTTTGGTCATTGTAGGGGTGTATGTTGCAGCTTTATCTTTAGGTTTTGTTCGAAGAATAGGTTCAGTGGCATCTGCGTGTTTGATTTCGATGCCTCTTGCGTTTGAACGAATTTCGATTTCACCTTTCAAAAAGATTTGGAAACCCTTATCACGACCGTGGGCTTTATTAGCGGAGTCAAACACTGTCATACCAGTGACTGGCAAGGATATTGTTTTAGTAGAAGAATCCGGATCGCTTTTTATTTCAGCAATTTTAGCTGCATTTAATCCTAATTCCGTCAATTTTTCATCAGAAAGAGAAGAGATAAAAGAAAAAGGAATATTTACAGAATACTTTGCACTTTTTGAGCGTGTTGCTTTTTTTTCAAACACTTCGAAGCAAACAGCACCATTATCACTAAGGCGCAACATTTTTCTTTCGGTACTACTTTTGTCATTTGTAAGGTCAATTTCTACTGTTTGTGAATATGCTACACTTTTCCCTGTGCTAGGGTCTTTTGTTGTTGATATGTAATGTGATGTGAAGGTTACAAGATTTCCTGCTCTGATAGGTTTTGTTGTCTCTGCCATTTTTCCTCCCAAATAAAAACTATTTTTATACAAACGATAATATCATAGCCCTTCAATTTTGTCAACATTTTTCAACAAATACTTCGATTTCTACGCTTATATTTAGACTAAAAAAAACTACATATTTGTGTTTTGACAATATGCGAGTAAATTATGCTTGACTAATTTGTATAAATGGTTAAAATACTATAAGGAGAAAAAAATGGGCATATTTAGTGGAGAAAACAATTCGCAAGTAAGAAAATTAAGAAAAAAAGCTTTAAAAGTGGTTGAACTTGAAGACAAGTATCAGGCTATGACCGATGAAGAGCTGGAAGGTCAAACTAAAATCTTAAAAGACAGATATAATTCTGGACAAACCCTAGATGAAATTCTGCCAGATGCTTATGCTGTATGCCGAGAGGCTGCATTTAGGGTTTTGAATATGAAGCATTTTCTTGTGCAGATTATGGGTGGAATAGCATTGCATCAAGGAAGAATCGCCGAAATGGCGACGGGGGAAGGAAAAACTTTGGTTGCGACCCTACCTGCGTACCTTAATGCTTTAACTGGAAAAGGTGTTCATATCGTAACAGTCAATGAATATTTGGCAAAAAGAGACGCTGAATGGATGGGGAAGATTTACAAATTTTTAGGTTTAAGCGTGGGTGTTATTTTGGCGAATATGAGTCAACAGGCGAAACAAACCGCATACAATGCCGACATTACCTATGGAACGAACAACGAACTTGGCTTTGATTATTTAAGAGATAATATGGCGGTTAATTCACAGATGCGTGTACAAAGAGGCCAAAGCTTTGCGATTGTCGACGAGGTGGATTCTATTTTGATTGATGAAGCAAGGACACCTTTGATAATCAGCGGTGCGGGGACAAAGTCCAGCGAAGAATATGAACGGGCACAGCGTTTCGTGAAAACTTTAAAAAAAGATGAAGATGTTGAAATTGATATAAAGACAAAACAAATAAATTTGACCGAAAAAGGTATTACAAAAGCGGAAAGATTTTTTCGAGTTGAAACTCTTTCAGATATCGACAATTTGGAGTTAAACCACTATATTAACAACGCCCTCAAGGCGAATTTCATAATGTTTAAAGATGAAAATTATATTGTAAAGGGCGGTGAAGTTATAATCGTTGATGAGTTCACTGGACGACTTATGCCGGGTAGGAGATTTTCTGATGGATTGCATCAAGCGATTGAAGCAAAAGAAAAAGTAGAAATCAAGGATGAAAACAAAACTCTTGCTACAATAACATTACAAAATTATTTTAGACTTTACAAAAAGCTTTCTGGTATGACCGGTACAGCTAAAACAGAAGAGGGGGAATTCAGGACAATTTACAGTCTCGATGTTGTTACTATACCGCCAAATCTTCCTAACAAAAGAAAAGATGAAGCTGATGTTGTTTACACGACTTATAAAGGCAAAATCAAAGCGATTGTTGAGGAAATTAAAAGATGTAACGAACAAGGCACACCTGTTTTGGTCGGCACAATTACTATTGATAAATCTGAAGACATCTCCAAGGCATTGAAATATGAAAAAATCAAGCACGTTGTATTAAACGCAAAAAATCACGAGCAAGAAAGTGCGATCGTGGCGCAAGCTGGAAGAAAAGGCGCGGTAACCATCGCAACAAATATGGCAGGTCGTGGAACTGATATCTTGCTTGGTGGAAATCCAGAATTTATGGCAAAGAAAAAAATGGAGGAAGAAAAGTTTACCCCTGAACAGATCTCCTACGCCACTGCTTTTAATAGTTCGGAAGATGAACAGATGATAAAAGCAAGAGAACGATATCAGCAGTTATACAGTCAATTTAAAAAAGAAACGGACGCTGAAAAAGAAGAAGTGAAAGCCTTGGGTGGTCTTCATATAATCGGAACAGAAAGACACGAGTCAAGAAGAATTGATAATCAGTTAAGAGGTCGTGCTGCTCGTCAAGGTGACCCGGGTTCCAGTGTTTTCTTTCTTTCACTTGAAGATGATTTGTTAAAAAGGTTTGGTGGAGAAAGGTTACAGCGTGTGGCTCAAATGTTTCGTATTGACGAAGCAACTCCTATTCAATTAAAGCTTTTAACAAGGCAAATCGCTTCTGCTCAAAAGAAGATAGAAGCTCAAAATTTTGGTATGAGAAAAACTGTGCTAAAATTTGACGATGTTATGAATGCACAGCGAAAGATTATTTATGAAGAGCGAGACAAAGTTTTGGAAGGGTTGCCTTTAAGAGAACAAATATTAAATATGTATCCGGAAGTTATAAGTAATGTTGTAAGAAAACATTTGGACGAGGATAAACCATATTTTGAATGGGACCTTTCTAAAATAAATGCAGACCTTGAAAAAGGATTAATAGAAAAGGGTAGCGATCTTGTTGATGAAAATTTTGTCGAAGATTGTGATGTGCGAGATGTAGAAGATAAAATTCTCAACAAAGTTAAGGAACGCTACAATAAGCAAGTAGAATATGCAAAAGCACAAGGTGTGGATTTTGCCAATGTGGAAAGGTTTGTAATGTTAAAAGTAGTCGATGCGAATTGGATGAATCACATTGATGATATGCAAATAATGAAGAATGAAATTTTTGCAAGAGGTTTTGGTAATCAGGACCCAGTTCTTGCTTATAAGAAAGACGGCTACGAGCTTTTTGAAAAAATGGTGCAACAAATTAGGGAGACAGTTAGTTTAATTTTACTTTCTATCAAAATACAAGTGGAAAAGCCACCAGAAAAAGTTCAGCGTCCTACTTTTACTCCTATTGCAAGGAAAGAAAACTTAATTCAAGATAAGCCAAAAACAGAGAAACCAAAAATTCAAACCACTGTTATAAATGATGGAGCAAAAATAGGCAGAAACGATTCTTGCCCGTGTGGTAGTGGTAAAAAATATAAAAATTGTTGTGGTAAGTAACGAAATTAATATAAGAGAATCGTACAAAAGGTTGAAAAATGTATATAGAGAAATTAAACTATTCGAATTTTGAGCATCTAGCTTCTTATCTAGGTTGTGAAATAGAAAAAATCGCAGATACAGATGAAAACGAAATTTATTTAGACTGTTTTGTTGGCAACGATTTTCCTAATTTGCAGGTGTGGTTGTCGGATTTTAATTTGACTGCATCGCTTAAATATAATGTTGCGGAGACAGAGCTAAAAAGAAAATATATCACGTTTATGGCGAATCTTTTTGGGGCGGAATATGTGGATGATTATGGGAAATTTTGTGCAAAAGAAATTCAGAATGAAAAAAATGACCGAGGTTTAGGTAATTTTTTGCAAAGTTTTACAGATGTTAAAAATATTTCGCTAATTGAAAAATCTTATTAATTTAATCCTGTTTGCGTTGAACTTTTTTAAGTTCGTTCTATTTTACTACGGTTTCAACTTTTTCAAAAAATCACTTGCAAAGTAAAAATTATTATGATATAATCAAAAAAGTCGATAAATCCTTGCTTGCTTTTTAAGAATGCAAGCCAATTTAGTCCAAAAGGAGGAAGAAAGATGTCAAGATATGAACTTCTCTATATAATATCGTCTGACACCCCAGAAGAAAAGCGGGAAGAACTAATCGCAAAATTTCGTTCTTATGTTGAAAACAAGGGTGGCAAGATTGAAGGTGTTGACAAATGGGGAATGAAAAAACTTGCATATCCGATCAATTTCAAAAACGAGGGATTTTATGTTCTTATGAAGATGGAAATGCCAAATGCAGAAGTTGATGCGATGAGCAAACTTTTAAACATCACAGACGGAATTATTCGTCACCAATTTGCAAGAATTTAATAGTGCGTGCATAAGCGTATGCGTAAGATTAGGAGAAATTATGAATAAAACAATACTTATCGGTAACCTTTCAAAAGACCCAGAACTTGCCACAACAAACGGTGGGGTTTCTGTATGTCGATTTACATTGGCGGTTCAACGAAGATTTCAAAATGCTGATGGTGAAAGAGATGCTGATTTTATAAACATCGTTGTGTGGAGAGGACAAGCTGAAAATTGCCACAAATTTTTGAAAAAAGGTTCAAAATGTGCGGTAGTCGGAAGAATACAAATCTCATCATACGAAGCACAAGATGGAACAAAAAGATATGTAACGGAAGTAGTTGCAGATGAAGTTGAGTTTGTTGGGTCGAAACCAAGGGACGATGAAGGGGGAAATTCCTCTTTTGTGAGAGAACCTCACCAAACTGCGCAAAAGCAGGTTGCTGAACTTGAGCCTATTGACGACGATTCGCTTCCATTTTAATAGGAGGAAAATATGAGCGAAGTTAAAGCTGAGGAAAAACAAGTAAAAAAATTCCGCAAGCCATCGAAAAAGAAAGTTTGTGCTTTCTGTGTGGCTGGTGAAAAAGAAATTGATTATAAAGATGTTGCAAAACTTAAAAAGTTTATCACTGAAAAAGGAAAGATTTTGCCAAGAAGACAAACGTGGGTTTGTTCATATCATCAAAGAAAACTTGCTCTTGCAATTAAGAGAGCAAGAAATGTGGCGCTTCTTCCTTATGTTGGCGACTAAAAAGGAGGCCTGATATGAAAGAAAATTTACATCCTGCTTACCATGAGGTAACAGTTACTTGTGCTTGTGGCAACACATTTAAGACAAAATCGACAATTAAGGGCGATAAATTGAGCATTGATATTTGTAACAAATGTCACCCATTCTTTACAGGTAAAAAGAAGATGGTCGATGTTAGCGGTAATGTTGATAAATTTAAGAAAAAATATAACTTGGATTAATTTAGCAATAAAACAAGATTAATTTGCAGTTTGAAATATAGGTGCCATAGCCTATATTTTTTTTTAAAAAATATATAAAATTATTTAAAAATTGAAAAGATTGTAATAATATGTTTTAAGAAATATTTGATGCTTATAACAAACACATTCAATTAAAAATTGTATAATTAAATTAACATAAAATTAAAAATTACATAATCAAATTAATATTTGGCTATAAAATATTTTTTTTATTCAAAGTGAAATTCAAGCCTGTATTTTTTATTTTGATTCTGAATAAAGACAAAAAACAAAATCTTTTAAAGAAATTAATGTAATAGATAAGAAGAAGAAATATTTTTAAATTAATAAAAAAAATATCATAAAACAATGAAAAATATTATAAAAAAATGAAAAAATTATAGAAAAAAAATATTTTTTTAAAAAATATATTTTATTTACATTTAATAACAAAAACAGCAAATAAAAAAATTTACTTCAGGTATTCAAAAAATTATATAAGTGAAAAGTTGCTATGCTTTTTTTATTATATTGTAAAAAAATTAAAATTATCTTTTTGTATTAAAAGTTTTTAATTGTCAAATATCTAATTGTGAAATACTTATTCTTTCCTTGCGTGACCGGTGTAAGATGCCAGAGCAAAAGCAGATATGTCACAGTGGCTGTTGACGAGAGGGGTGCAAAAAGGTTAAAAAGCGGGAAATTAAAAAACAAGGTCATTTTTTGGAATATACCATTATTGAGGGGTATATGTTATTTCTTCTGCGGGGCGATTGCATTGCTTAAAGGTTGTTATGATTGTTTAAATTTAAGCGGTAGTAAATTAGAGGGGAAAGTTACAGAAAAAGTTGGACAAAAACTTAATGTAAGAGGTGAAGGAATCGCCTTGACATTTGTTTTACTGTTTAGTTTGGCTTTGAGTTTGATTTTGTTTGGATTTTTGCCGGCCAAGCTGTCATTTTTGTTTATTGGAATGAGTATGAACTTTTTTTTAAGAAATTTTATAATCGCTGTAACAAAAATAGTTATTTTCTTTTTGATATTGTTAATTTTTAGGTATTTACCTGCGATGCAGGATCTTTATAAATTTAATGGCGCTACAAATCAAGTAGCATTAAGAGAGGACAGGATGAAAAAACTTGATGATAAAGATTATTATTGCCCATTAAATATACTAAATGTAATGGTTTTTGCTTTAATTTTGTCAATTTTTGTGATAACATTAGTTGGGATATCAATTGCACCCTATTGGAATTTTTTGATAAATTTAGGGATTTTTTTAGTGTGCATTGCTGTAAGCTTTGAAATTTGTTATATTTTTCAAAAAAGCTATGCTACAAGAATGGTTTGTCTGCTTACAAATTTTTTTGTTTGTGTTAAACCAAGTATAACACACGACGAAGTCGCAAGGGTCGCATTGGCTGAAATAAAATCAACAAATTCAGAGGAAGATATGAAACAAGACAAAAGTGTTCTGCGCTCAACTTTAATTGCAGAGATGGAAACAGAACTGCAAAAAGCTGATAGGTATGACAAGGCCGACATTGATTGGATAATCGCCACTGTACTTGGCTGTTCACGAGAGGAGGCAAAGCTCGTTAGAAGTTTTGATAATAAAACTTACAGAGAAATAAAAAAGGCCACGACAGCTCGTGCTCAAGGGAAGCCCTTGTCCGCTATTTTTGGATTTGCCGAATTCTACGGATTGCGTTTTATGGTTAATAAAAAGGTTTTAGCGCCACGACCAGAAACTGAAATATTAGTAGAAGAGGTAATAAAAGAGATTGGCGACAAAAAGAATTTAAGGGTGCTAGATGTTGGGACAGGAAGTGGAGCAATAGCTGTAGCTATTGCAAAAAATAGTAAAGCAAAGGTTACTGCGTTAGACATAAGTAAATCAGCATTAGAGATTGCGAAAATAAATGCGGAAAAAAACAATGTGAAAGTTGAATTTGTTTTATCAAACCTTTTTGATAGCTTGAAAAGAAGAGCAAGATTTGATATAATTGTTTCAAATCCGCCATATATTCGGACGCTAGACATTCAAGGGCTTGATGATGAAGTTAAAAATTATGACCCGAAGATAGCACTAGACGGAGGAGAAGATGGTTTGAATTTTTACAGATTAATTGCAGAAAGGGCGCCAAATTATTTAACAAAAGGCGGGCAGTTGTTTTTAGAAATTGGAATGGGGCAATTTAAAAATGTACAGAATATATTAGAAAGTGCTGGATTTAGTGATATAACATTTAAAAAGGATTATTCAAATATTGTAAGAGTAGTGAGGGCTGTTTATGGTAAACGCAGAAGAAATATTAAATAAAACAAAAAAAATATTGGACAGGAGCCAGGAATTATCAAAATTAATATCCGACCCTTCTGTTATTGCAGACAACAGGTATTGGCAAAAATTGATGAAAGAACACGCATCATTAGAGGATATTGTTTCTTCTTCAAAGCAGTTAGAAAAACTTATTGATGAGCGAAAAGACTGTGAAATAGAAATAGCACAAGAAAGAGATCACGAATTGAAACAGATGTTTGAAGAAGAGAAAAACATACTTGATGAAAAAATTGAAAAATTATGCGAAGAACTTAAAATTTTATTGCTCCCAAAAGATGAAAATGACGAAAAGAACATAATTATGGAAATTCGTGCTGCGGCGGGTGGAGAAGAATCTTCATTGTTTGCTACTGAATTGTTGAGAATGTATGAGTACTATGCAAGCATACACAAATGGAAAAGTGAGATAATTAATATAAATGAAACAGAATTAGGTGGAATTAAAGAAGTAACATTCATTATCAAAGGCAAAGGGGCTTACAGTAGGCTAAAGTTTGAAGCCGGAGTTCACAGGGTTCAACGCGTTCCTGAAACGGAGTCTCAAGGCAGAATACACACTTCGACAGCAACTGTTGCTGTTTTACCAGAAGTTGAAGATGTTGATGTTGAAATATTAGACAGCGACTTAAAAATAGATACATACCGTGCAAGCGGGGCGGGTGGTCAGCATATCAACAAAACCGACTCCGCGATAAGAATAACACATTTGCCAACAGGAATTGTAGTTGCTTGTCAAGATGAAAGAAGTCAAATCAAAAACAGAGAGAAGGCAATGAGTCTTTTGCGTAGCAAACTTTATGAGCTTTATCAAACAGAGCGTGAAAACGAACAAAAAGCGAACAGAAAATCTCAAGTGGGTACTGGCGATAGAAGTGAAAGAGTTAGGACCTACAATTTCCCGCAAGGCAGAGTTACAGACCATAGAGTCAACATTTCATCATACGACATAGAAGGTGTTTTAAACGGTAATATTGATGAATTTATTGACGCTTTGATTTTAAAAGATCGGGCAGAAAAGTTGGGCAATGATGCGGGATAAAAATTAAAAAAATAAATAATTTGTTAAAAATTAATTAAAAAATCTACTTTTTTTAAAAAAAACAGTAGATTTTTTTAATATTTTATTTTATTTAAAAAATAAATTTTTATAAAAACTTTAAAAGATATTTAAAAATTGTTTTAATTAAAAGAATAAAATATAAAATAAAAAAACAATTGGTAAATTAAACAAATAAAATTTTTTAAATTATATTTTAATTTTAAAAAAACAACATTTTATTTTAGTTAAAAAAATGTTTTGTCGAATTTATTTTTAAAGATAAAAAAAGTAAAGCTGAAAATAAAATCAATTAATAAAAAAACTTTACAATGTGTAAAGTTTTTTGTTTTTTTAATATACCGCTAAATTTTATAAATAAATTATAAAATTAAAAATAAAATAAAAAAATATTTGCAAAAAGAATTTTAAATATTCTAATTTTTGTTTTTATTTATTTAATTTCGGATTTATTTTCTTTCAACATCTTTAAGAAATTTTTTTCTTAATCTTACATTTCTGTAAAATATTGTTGATATATCGTTTGGAATTTTGAAGTCGTTTTCAAACCTTCCTACTTCTATAAGGTAAACATTTTCATCTTTTTCCAATTTGTATAATTGTGGTTTTAAAATATTGAAAGGCTTGATTTTATTAGCTTTGTAAAATTCTTTTAATATATTTATGGCATTGTTGACATCTAATACATCTCCAGAAATTTGTTCGAATTTTTTAGAAATTTCTTTATAAGTCGAATTGTTGCAACAAATAAAAGCGGAATTTTCGAAGTCGCAAAAATATTTGAATGACATTTTGGGGTCAAAAACAATGTTTTTTATTTCTTTCGTATTTATTTTATCTTTTATTTTTTCATAGCGTTTTGTGTTTTTTCTTAATGGGTCGATGAAACTTTCGTGGCAAAGAAAAGCTGGTTGAATATTTAAGTTGTCATTTTTATCAAAAACTTCTCGAATATAGTATCTATTGCAATTTTTTTCATCTTCTTTTATAAATTTTATTAATTTAACGATCTGAAATGTTTCGGGCTTCATATTTACTAAAACCAAATCACCGATTTTAAATTTGAAATTCATTTTTCAGCCTCCTTGTTTTATGTCGCGAATTAAGATTTCTATTTTGGTAATTCTATATGCAAAAACAAAAATATTTTATTATCGAATGTATTTATAATTAAAAAATTTTCAAAAATGCAAAAGCACTATGATTTTAAAAGCGGAAATTTGAATAACTCGCTTTTTACAATTTAGGAATTTTGGTTGGCAATTTACTTTAAATTTGCTTTTTTTATTAAAAAATCAATTATTTTTTGAGCAGAATTTTCATTTTTTAATTTCTTAATATTTTCTATCATTTTTTTATAAACTTGAGGATTTTCTTTTATGTATTTGACTTTTTTGCCTGCTTCATTAATATTTTCAATTCCAACAGCACATCCCAAATTTATAAAATATTTTTTATTGATTTTTTCGTTTAAAATCATTTTTTCTCGTGCAATGAATGGCTTGCCTAATGCAATGACTTCCGACAAACCATTTCCTCCACAACGGCACAACAATAAATTCGACGCTTTCATATATTCATCTACATTGTTTACAAATCCTAAATTAACAACATTATCTATTTTGTTTTTTTCTATATATTTTTGAATTTTGTTGTAATTTTTTTTATTTTTTCCATTAATTATTATTAGTTGAATATCTTTATTATCCATCAAAATATTTTTTACCAATTTTAATGTGTTTCCAATTCCGTTTCCACCACCAATGTTCATTACTGTAAATATATTTTTTAAGTTTAGTTTTTCCCTTAATTTAGATAAATTTTGGCTGTTCTGTTCAAATTCTTTTCTGATAGGAATGCCGGTTGTAATTATTTGTTCATTTTTGAAACCTTTGTCAATTAAAGCTTGCCGTGTGTCTTCATACGGCTCAAAAATGTAATTAACGCCCACTGAATGTTCCCAATAAGGAGCTAAACAAAAATCGAATAGTACTGTTGCTGTAATAATTTTTTTGTCCAACATATTATTGTTATTCATATAGGTTAGAACACTGCTTGCATAAGAGTGGGTGCAAATAATTATATCTGGTTTATATAAATCTATTTGTTCTTTAAAATAAGGCAAACAATTTTTAACATAATAAGGTAATTTGTCGGTTTTTTTATTCCCCTTTCGTAATTTATTCCAAATAAAATCATAAATGTGGGGAATTCTTTTGCAAGCCCATAAAAACATCTTGTTTTCCCTTGCTATACGTTTTTCATCATAGCCGTGGGTTTGTACAATTTTATTGTCTATTTTGGCGTCTGTAAAAGCTTGCGAGAGGGACTTTGCCATCATATTATGACCTTCACCACAAGTCATTGTAAATATAAGAGCTTTCATTCTGCCTCCACATTTATTATAATTTTTATGGTCACTTCAGGATGTAATTTTACGCTAGCAATATATCTGCCAATGGTTTTAATTTGTTCAATTTCAATCTTTTTTTTGTCTATTTTATAGCCAAGACTTTCTAATTTTTCGGCAATTTCTTTGTTTGAAACCGCTCCAAATGTTTTTCCGCTTTCGCCAACTTTTAAGTTAAAATTTAATTCAATTTTGTCTAACTTTTGCCCCAACTCTTTTGCTTCTTTTAGCGCTTCGGCTTTGTGAAAAGCACCGGCACTTTCAATTTGTTTTTGATGGGATATTGCAGAAGAATCTGCTAGTTTCGCCAATCCATTTTTTAAAAGATAGTTTTGGCCATATCCATTCGCAACTTCTTTTAATTCGCCCTTTTTCCCACATCCACGCACATCTGCTGTTAGAATAACTTTCATTTTTTCCTCCGAAAAAATTTTAACAACTTTTTAGGTTAAAAGTCAAATGTTTAGTCAATAAAATTAAAGGAGTTTATATGGATATTAGATGTAGAAAACTTAACTGCAAATTTAACGACCATTTCACTTGTAAGGCTAAAAGTATTGCAATAACAAGAAATGCTGTGTGTAAGTCCTATTTGTATGGTTCTGAAAAAAAAGAGGAGGACACAACAAAAAATCTTTTTGAAAAAACACCAAAGTTTTCGCCGATGCGTGATTCAAAAGCTGTCGAGATAAAGTGTAATGCAAAGTGTTTGCTAAATCACGACGGGAAATGTGTAGCAAACGGTATTACAATTAATGATTACAAGCTGAAACCTTGCTGTGTTTCATTTTTAGATGAATGATTGATTATCGCTTGTCTGCTTTACTCATATTTGCTATAATTAACAATGAATTATTTAATATTTTTTATCAAACATAATGTGATTAAAATATCTTGCAATAAATTTAAAAATATAATATAATTTATTTGAGGGGAAGATGAAAGCGACAAGAGATAATCAAAAAATTGTTATATTCGAGTCAGGAGAAGAGGTGCAAGATCAAGCGCTTGCCGATTATTACAAACTCCGACTTTTAGAGATAAAGCAAAGCCAAAAATTGCTTGGTGATTTTACTGATGATGGTAAGTATGTTATTTCTACCGATTTGAAAAAAGCTTTGGTTAAAACTCCAAAATTGGTCACTAGGAAAGAGGAAGATTTTTTGGTCGCTTCGTGCGAGATTAAAAATTTTCAACTAAATTTTAGCGTAAGAATGTGGAGGTCTGGTGATGAAGGCGTCGCTAACCTGTATTTTTATGAGTGGTTTAATGCAGAACGACAAATGGAAACTTTTGTTGCTCAATATGTTGCAAGCTATGATGAAACTTTTTTAAACAAAGTGAAAAAAGTTTTTAATTTAAGAGAGGATATCGTTGAGCTTGATAACGAACTAGGTGAACCTGACCCTGATTTGTCGTCCGTTATAGAAAAAAATGAAGCAGATTTTGATAATCGTAAATTGTTGCTTGAAGTTCAAGCACAAGAATTTATTTCATCTGTCAAAAAAAATCTTAAAAAGGGTGGTGCTAAAAATAAACAGCTTTTAGAAAAAATTGATGAGGAAATAGAAAATCAAAAAGTTAAACCTGAAAAAAGTAGTCTATATTTAAGAGTTAAGAGAAATGTTGATGAGTTGTTAATTAAAGAAAATAAGTTAAAAGAGGTCGTTGAGGAAAACAAAAAACTTAAAAAAGAAATCGCTAGATATACAAACGAAATTAAGACTTTTGATAACAACCTTAAAAAAGTTGTTAAATCTGTTTCCACCAAGGAGCCTCAAGAAAAAAAGCAGGAAACAAAACAGAAAAAACCATCTTCAAATTCTTATACTCCACCTAAAACTGTCGCACCATATAAATATAAAACAAACAAATACGAAAAGATAAAAGACAACGAAAAAAAATTGCCTAGTTTCGTTACCAGTGGCGGAGACATTAAACCTGCAACTACGCCTGAAAAAGAGCAAGCTTCTAAACCTGCCGATGCTAGTGCTGGGAAATCATCATCTGAAAAAGCTTCGTTCGAAGCAGGAAAAGTTACGCCGAAAATCACTGTTACCACAAGGCCAGCAAGCGTTATTGTTGTCGATCCAACAATAGTTAGAGAGGAAACCATCGTTATTGTTCCACGAAAAATTGTTACTCGCGGAACAGAGGTGATTAACGAAAGCGAAGAAAGTGGGCCCGTTGTTTCGGATAAAGAGCCAAATGAGGAACACACTCCAGAAATTAGGGAAGAAGATTTTGCAAAGCCAGAAAGCGACAGACATTCTGTTTTTGATGATGGCGAAGGACATTCTTCGGAAGACGAACATACAGAACACGAGGAAGTAAGAGATTTTGGCGGGGAAAAGCCTAAAGAAGAATTTAAGCCAAAACCAGCTGGCCCTTCAATACCTGTAAAGCCTATGATTCGGGTTTCACCAAGAGACGCAAAGCCGTTGTCACCAGCTAAACCAGTAGTCAAACCTCCAGATGTAGACGCTATTGCTATGGAAGAAGAAGTCGGGCTAGATGATGTTTCCGAAAGAAGACTAGACAGTAGGTCCGGAAAATTTGAGGAAAAGAAAGAAAGAGATGGCGGGCTTGGTTCTGATTTGGGTCCTACTCATAGAATAGGTCGCTCATTTGATATTTTTGAACGAGGCAGATAATTCTAAAAAATCGTAAAAAAAAAGAGCTAACTAAATTAGCTCCTTTTTTATTAAGTTTTTATCAAATTAAAGCTTTATCGAGATCGACCAATTGAGTTACCATTGTTTTTTGCCGTTCTGATTTTTCCATATTGATTTATTATCTCTATATATGCTAGTAATGAATCTCTAAAAGATTCGGCATTATTTTCAGAATTTGTGTTTGCATCTTCAATTGACAACAGAGCGCCGTCTTTATCGCATACCAAGTCGAGATAATCGTTCACATTAAAAGTTCGTGACTCTTCTGAACATTCCTTATAATTCTTTGTTGGATTTGTTCCTTTTAATGCGAATGCTTGAATAGCTCTTATGCAACCAACATCTTTGTATACTTCAAAATTGTCATAGAAGTTTTTCAAAAATCTTTTTATTCTCAATTCATCAGAAATCGGGAAGACATAATGCAATATACTCTCATCGGATATCCATTTTTCGTAAGCCTCTTCTTCAGGGATTTCTTTTAATTTGCGTTCGTAGATATACTTGATAGCGTCAAGGAACACCATCGATATTTTTTTCTCTTGTTGTATCGCTTCTTTGGATACATTTTTTTTCGAGAAATCATTTATAAATTTGTAGTTATCTGGTTGAATAGCCATACAATTCCTCCTATCTTTTTCACATTATAACACATAATTTTACTTTTGTAAATACCCTTGGAATAACTTTTTTTGTTTGTTGCAAAATATTTTTATGAAAAAGTCTATTGCAAGGGGGTCAATAATACTTATCGCCAGCGGTATAGTTTGTAAAATGCTAGGTGCTTTTTTTCGTTTGCCCCTCACCAACATTTTAGGGATTGAAGGCATTGGAGTTTTTCAAATGGTAATGGCGGTATATTCATTTGCGCTTGTTTTAACTAGCGGAGGGGTAAGTTCAGCCTTATCCAAGTTTGTTTCACAGTCAAGAGCGCTAGGGGACTTTAAAAAAGTAAAAAATTTGTTTAAGACGGCTCTTATATATTCATTAATTTTAGGAATTAGTGCAGGCGTTTTACTTATGGCACTTGCTTTTCCACTTTCTCGGTTACAGGGCGTTGTTAGTGCAAGACAATCATATTTTCTTATGTTAATTCTCATACCATTAGGTGGGGTTATTGCTTCTATGCGGGGTTTATTTCAGGGGTATGAGAATATGACGCCAACTGCGGTTAGTCAAATTTTGGAGCAAGGAGTTAAGTTTGCATTGGGGATTTTTTTTGCGCAATTCTTTGCAAAACAATCTTTACAAGCTGGTGTTTTTGGGGCTTTTCTAGGTATATGTTTCGGTGAAATCATAGCGATTGTCTTTTTAGGTTTATATATGAAGATTAAAATTAAATTCGATTCTGATAGCCAAAAATTTATTAAATTTAATTTTATTAAAGCAGTAGTTCCGCTTTCTGTCGGCAGTGCTGTTCTGCCTTTGTCTGCGGTATTAGATTCTCTTGTTGTAGTTTCTCGTTTAGAAGTGGCTGGGGTTAGTGGAACAGTCGCCACAGCTTTATTCGGGTTGCAGACGGGAGTAGTTGGAGCTATATTAAATTTACCGCTTATATTTTCAAGCTCTATATCAACGGCAATGTTGCCTTCAATCTCTTTTTTAGACGCGAGCTTTTCCCAAGAAAGCGAGATTTCCGTTGGCAATGCGTTGAAAATAATGTGGTTCATTTTGGTGCCAATGGTTGTGGGTATTGCTTGTGTTTGCAAGCCTCTTTACAGTTTAATTTATCCTTCATTAAACGCTCAAACACTCATTATCGCTTCTCAATTAACATACCTTGGTGTTGTTTCAACAATTATTACCGCTTTAATGCAGTTTTTTATAACTCTGTTACAAGCAAAAGGAGAATGGAATTATATTCTTTTTTCTTACATAGTAGGTGGTATTGCCAAATTTATTTGTGTGTTTGTCCTTTGTGCTTTTGCCGATATCAATATTTTCGGAGTAGCCATTGGAAATATAACTCTTTCATCAATAGCCTGTATTATGGCTCTCGTTAGAAATAAAAAGAAAATTTCAATTGATGTTTTTGAACTTTCTCTTCCTATGCTATCAGCTGTTGCTATGATGCTTGTTATCAACTTGTTCATCTCGAATTTTCAGTTTTCATTAGTATTTCAGCTTATTTTCAGTGTAATAATAGGCGTAATTGTATATTTGATTTTTACTCTTCCATTAATTGTAGGAATATTTAAAACGATTTTTGCCAAAAAAATAAGAAGAGGCGAAAATGAACAAAACACAATTAATTAAAAAGTTGTCAAATTTAACAGATCAAAGTGAAGCAAAATGCAAAAATATTTTAAGCAAACTTGATAATTTAATATTCGATGCTTTAAAAAAGGGCGAGACAATCAGGATTAACAATATAGGAAAATTTTATGTCAAGAGAGTTTGTGGAAGAACCTTAAAAAATCCGAAAACACGAAGATCATATTATTCAAGGTCCAAAAACATAGTTGCATTTAAAATCAGCAAAGCGTTAAGAAATAGTATAATTTAAGTTTGAAAATAATTAATTTTTTGGTATCATATTCTTATGATTATTTCGGGTAAAAAACTTGCGAACAATTTGTTTTTAGCACCTATGGCAGGGTTTAGTGATGTTGGATTTAGGGCGGTTTGCGCTTATTTGGGTGCAGATGTTACTTTTTCAGAGATGATTTCTTCACAAGCATTAAAATATTCGTCAAAGAAAACTTTAGATATGACAATAACCCATCCGTTTGAAAAAGTAAAAATAGCACAAATCTTTGGGCACGATTGCACAGATATGGCTAATGCTTCAATTAGCCCAGCGTTGAGTGGTTTTGATGCCATAGATATAAATATGGGTTGCCCAGCACCAAAAATATATAAAAATGGTGATGGCGCAGCTCTTCTCAACAATTTAAGCCTGGCGTCCAAAATCATCCAAGCTGTCGTTAGTGCCTCAAACAAACAGGTTTCGGTAAAAGTAAGATTGGGGGACAAACAATCAAATATTGCCGAAATTGTTCGTGTATGTCAAGAAAGTGGTGCTAGTTTTATAACTGTTCACGGCCGTACAAGTGAACAGGGGTATTCCGGCAATGTCAATTTGGAAGCTATCGCTCTTGCTAAAAGTGTTGCTAAAATTCCTGTTGTGGGGAATGGAGATGTGTTTGATATACAAAATTATAAGAAAATGTTATCTACAGATGTAGATGGAGTTATGATCGGACGAGGAGCCGTTGGAAAACCTTGGTTTTTTGCAGAATTACTGAACAAGCCATACGAAAATAAAATCGATTTAATTAAAAAACATATCTCAATTTTAAAAGAGCACTACCCTGAAAAATGGCTAGTCCTTTATTTGAGAAAACATTTTTTGGCTTATGCTTCAGCTCTTGCTGTTAAAGGCGAAGACAAAAAATTGCTTGCTACAAGTGATAGCATTGAGAAAAGTTTGGAAGTGCTTTCTTCTTACAACAAATTGTTTTGATATATTATCAAAAAGTTGTAATATATTTTTGTAAAAGGAGTAAAAATGAAAAGAAGCATTCGAGACCTTTTAAACCTTGAAGGGAAAAGAGTTCTGTTAAGGGCTGACTTTAATTTGCCTATGGATAATGTTGGAAGAATAACTGATACGACAAGGCTGATTAATGAATTGCCAACTATTAGATTTTTAATAAAAAAAGGTGCAAAAGTTATAATTTGTTCGCACCTCGGTAGACCAGAGGGTTTTGATTTTAGACTTTCATTATGGCCGATAGCTTTAATTTTAATGAAATACTTCCCAGGAAAAGTACAATTCGCCCACAAAGTTGTTGGCGAAGAGGTTAAAAAGCAGGTCGATAGTTTGTCAAATGGTTCAATCTTGCTTTTGGAAAATGTTAGATTTTACAAAGAAGAAATTGAAAACGACCCAAAATTTGCAAAGGAGCTCGCGTCGTTAGCAGATATTTATGTTAATGATGCTTTTGGAGTAGTTCACAGAAAGCACGCCTCTACTTTTGGAGTTGCAAGACTTTTGCCTAATGCAATTGGTTTTTTGGTTGAAAATGAAATTAACACTATTAACGAGGCAATTCAAAATCCCCAAAAACCTTTTGTTGCAATTTTTGGAGGAGCAAAAGTAAAGGATAAAATTAATGCTATTTTGAATATAGCCAAATCGGCGGACACCATTTTAGTGGGTGGAGCAATGGCATATTCATTTTTGGTTGCGCAGGGCAACACTGTTGGGCAAAGCTTAATAAATGCTGAAAATGTTACTAATGCCTATCAAATAATAGAA
>CALWII010000022.1 GCA_944380695.1 uncultured Clostridia bacterium
TTATTAAAGCAATACAAATTAAAAAAGTGCTAATACATGTGATAAATATATTTTTTTTCATAAATCCTCCTATTTGAGAATAGCATAAATCTAAATAAAAGCAAAACAAAATGATAGCAAAATCATAACTTTTATTATTGGATTAGACAACGAAATTTTGTGTAAATTGTGAATTTATATATATTAAAATGGACATTAATTATATGGCATAATAGTATTTTAAACGTCCTAAAGTCATACAATTTATTCACAGAATAGTGTTTTATAAATTATTAATGTAATTTGTTTAAGATTTCATTTGTGTTTGAACAACTATTTTTTAGCAAAATTACACCACCCAGGGAGGAGTAAAGACTAACCATTCTAAATGTTTAAACGCTAGCATTTATTTTAGACTAGTGCTTTAAAGCATTTTTATTATTTTCAAACAATTAAATTAATATAATTATATTTCTGTCATTTTTGACAAAATATTTTTCATTTAATTTTCCCATGCTTCATCTCCAGTTTAAATATATCATAATTTATAAAGAATTTAAAACATTTTATAAGAAACATTTATGGCTATTTTAAACAGTTGATAATTGTGTGACATTACAAAAATAAATATCATTTAATTACATATGACAAATTAAACGAAGATTTAAAAAAATAAACATTAACAGCAGACTTAAAAAAACATTAAAACAACAAACAATATGGATTAAATTAAAAACCTTTTGATAACAAAAAAGCTTTGTAAAACTTAAATAAATATTTACATGAAAAAATGTTGTTTAGTATGTGTTTTTTATTTCCTATTTAACAATATATAAGCGTTTTGTAAAAAGCGATTTAATAATAATTCATAAAAAATAAAAAAAATATGTATTCTTATTGTTGTTTTTTAATAAAAAATGTTGACAAAGGTATTTTTTTGTGATATCATTAAAAAGTTTCGCGTCTTTTCGCGAGATTTAAGAAATGTCTAGAATTAACGTACGGAACATTTATTTCTTAACCAATTACAAAAAAAGGAGGAAGAAAAAAATGGCTAGTATTATTGATTTTCAAGACATCTGCAAAACTTTTAAAGTCCCCGAACGGCAGACGGGGAAATGGAAAATGCTTTCTAATTTTTTTAACAGAAAGCACAAACTCGTCCATGCATTACAAAACGTATCTTTTTCAATTAACGAAGGAGATATAGTTGGATACATTGGACCAAATGGCGCGGGGAAAAGCACCACAATCAAAATAATGAGCGGAATTTTAACTCCCTCATCGGGCAATTGCCAAATATGTGGATTTGTCCCATGGAAAGAGCGACAAGAATATGTAAAAAACATAGGAGTCGTTTTTGGGCAAAAAAGTCAACTTTGGTGGGACGTCCCAGTAATAGACAGTTTTGAACTATTAAAAGACATTTATAAAATTCCTAATGAAGAATATGCAGAAACATTAAAAGTTCTCAACAAAGCGCTTAATCTTGATGAGATAATAAGCAGACCTTTAAGACAGCTATCATTAGGGCAAAAAATGAAGTGCGAACTTGCTGGGTCTTTGCTTCATCGACCAAAAATATTGTTTTTGGATGAGCCAACCATTGGTCTAGACGCAATAACCAAATTAGCAGTTCGAGATTTTATAAAATATATTAACAAAAAATGGAAGACAACCATTATTCTTACGACGCATGACATGTCTGATATTGATGCACTCACAAACAAGATTATTCTGATAGGAAAGGGTCAAATTCTATATAATGGAACTTTTGACAATATTAAAGAAAAATACTCTAATCAAAAAATTATTCAAGTTGAATTAAGCAAAGAGTATGAAGATTTTAATCTTGACGGATACGAAGTTATATCCGTCAACAAAAACTTTGTTACTATAAAAAATTTACCACAAAAAGAATTTCACACAAAAGAATTTATCAATCAAATTACAAAAAAATATGATATCGTCGATTTTCAAATATCTTCTATAAGTATAGATGAAGTGCTTGCAAAACTTTACAAAGATTATGAGCTATAGGAGGTAATATGAGGTCGTATTTAGGAATTTTTAAAATGCAGTTCAAAAGCGAGTTGCAATATCGTGCTAAAGCGTGGTCTGGTATTGCAACACAATTCTTTTGGGGAATACTTCTCATATCGCTTTATACAGCATTTATGGCCAATGATCAAGTAAATGGATTTTCAATTTCTCAAATGGCAAGTTATATTTGGCTGGGGCAAGCATTCTTTGTGATGAGATATATTTACTTACTGCCTAGCACGTCTGAGGAAATTGTAAGCGGTAATGTTGGTTATAAATTTGTCCGTCCGATCAATTTGTACAATCAATGGTTCAGTGAGCATCTTGGACAAAAAGTTTCAGCAACATTATTACGTTTTCCACTTATAATAATAATTAGCTTATTATTGCCGTCAACCATTGGCCTCAGTTTGCCCGTTAGCATAACAGCATTTTTGTTATTTATCCTTAGTTTAATTGTTGGCACATTGCTATCTGTCGCCATTTCCATGCTGGCTGTTTATTTAGTCTTCAAAACATTGTCCGATCGTGGAGCAGTGACATTGGTTTCTACAATTTCAGGGCTTTTGGGCGGTACATACATTCCAATTCCATTAATGCCCGATTTTATACAAGATATTGTCAACTATTTACCTTTTAGATATATTTCCGATTTGCCAATTAGAATATACATTGGAAACGTTGGTATTAGTGACGCCTTGGTTCATATAGGTATATGTATTGCCTGGCTTGTAGCTATTGTTATATTAGGAAAAATATTAATTAAAGCGACAGCAAAAAAAGCTGTTATACAAGGAGGTTAATATGTTGTACAGAAAATATCTCAAAAACCAGTTTTTATCAGCGGCACAATACAAGTTAAACACTTTTTTGACGGCATTTGCACAAGTAATAATCAACATCGGCGAAATTTTAGCTGTGTGGATGCTGTTTAGTAGATTCGAAACGGTGGGCGAGTGGGGATTTTACCAAGCATTGCTAATGATGGGTGTTATTTTTACAGCATTTTCAATTAATGAATGTTTTGCAAGAGGGTATGATGAGTTTTCAAAACTTATTCGAACAGGACAACTTGACAGAATGTTAATTAGACCAGTCAACATACATTATCAAATTTTTGGATCTAAAATAGAATTTAGCAAAATTCTTAGAATTGTGTTGGGAATAACGGTTAGTATAATTGCTTTAATCAATCTAAATGCAGATTGGAATTTTTACAAAGTGTTAGTGTTAATTGCAATGTATGCAAGTGCTGTTTGTGTTGTGTTTGGTTTATTTGTTATAGGCGCGACGATAAGTATTTATACGATTCAGAAATATGAATTTCTTAATATTATTACAGACGGAACCAAAGAAGTGGCATATTATCCAATAAACATTTATAGTAAATGGTTAAGGGGAATTTTTACTTTTGTTATACCGGTTGCAAGCTTTAATTATTTACCACTTTCGTTTATTATGGGTACTGGAAGTATTCCACAATGGTTGTGTGCGATATCTCCAATATTTGGAATGCTATTTGTCATTCCATGTATAATTGTTTTTAATATTAGTTTAAAAAAATATCAAGGAACAGGCACATGATAAATTAACAAAATCTGCTAGTTTTTTTGTTTAATATTATTAAAATGTTACATTTTTGAAAAAAAACAAAACATAAAACCAATAAACGAGAAAGGGTGAAAAAATTTATAATAAGCACATATGAAAACAGACACGAAAATACAAAGAATTTTTCCTCAAAAATTAGAATTATTTTTTTATTTTCTCAAATTTTATTTGCAGTGCAAATAAATTTTAATTTCTGACTTTGTTTATCGGCACAATATTTTACACATATATAAATCTGCAAATTATATGTTTGTCAAAAAATGGGTGTTTTTCTCATCACAATGTTTGCGCGTCAAATCCAGCATTATTTTCTCAAAAACAAAATTTTTGATGAAAAGGTTGAGTTGATGCCCACTTTGAAGATATAAAACCAAATTCTCTGTTTTATTTAAATTATCTATTTAATTACCCTGATTATTTAGTTATAATAATTCAATGTTAAAATTAAAATTACGTTAATAAGTTTTTATTTTTAACAGAGCAAAAAAATTGACAAAAACAAAATGAGCACTTATCAGCATCGCTTAGCGGGAAGATCGACAACAAATCTTAACATAAAATCTATATCGGAAACATATTTATCTGGCTAGCTAACAAAATTTGAATTAATATAATTTTTTCTATAATAATCATTAGCATTTTAAAAATGCTGTTTTCAAAAAATAAATATATAAATTGCTGTTATTTTACAATAAGGAGGCGCTCTATATGGAATATAAAGGTAAAATTTTTGATGCTATTGTCGCTACACCAAGTTGCGGGAAATCCTATCTTTGTGATAAATATCCTAATTTATTTGTTGATGTAGACGAAGAAAGATTAAGATGTAAATATGATGTACCAGAAAATATTACACGAAAAGAATTAGAGGAAACAAAAGGGAATCGAATTTTTCCGAAAAAATTTTATGGAGATAAACTAATAAAAGAATTGTACAAAAGACTTGATGTTTGTGTTAAACAGGGCAAAACTCTTATACTTGCTCCACATGATGAATGTATAAAATATTTGACAGAAAATAATATTAAATTTTGTTTTGTTTTTCCTAAAAAAACAATAAAACAAGAAATTTTAAACAGAATGACAAGACGAAACAATCCCCAAGAAACCGTTAAACAAATCTCTGATATGTTTGAAGATTTTTATACAAGCAATATTAAAGAAAATAAATCTGTAGTCCATTATGAGTTTGATAAAGATGAATATCTTGAAGATATTGTATTTCGAAAATTTAATTATAAAATTAAAGAATAAGTATTTAATAATTCTTTAATAAAAAAGCAAGCCATATATTGACTTGCTTTTTCTTTGTCTGGCGGCACCAATACTATTCAGATTGAACTAAAAGTTCAAAATTTATATGCTATTTTATCAATATATATCTAACTTTAATACTGTTTAAATTTTAAAATCAAGTTTAATTAAGTTTTAATTCTAAATACAAATTAAATTGATTTATTTCTATAAAAAGTATGATATACTTAGTTTAA
>CALWII010000023.1 GCA_944380695.1 uncultured Clostridia bacterium
AAAAGTATATGGAAAGATTACACAACAGATGAATTTATTTTTCAAAAAGCTGACGATTTTTACAAATCTGCTAAAAACAATTGCACCTGCGGACATCGTTTTATTTGGCTGACCGGTCAAAGCGGAACAGGTAAAACATCACAATTGCTTACAGCGACACTGCCATTTTGCGGCAAAAATAACATTAAACCTCTTCATATCGCAGTAAGAAATTTTGCGTCTCTTTATCCTAACTCAAAAGAATTTGAAAACTCGCCAGATTTTAGAGAACAAACAAATGGTTTTTCTTTAAAAATGTTAATTATAATTTTGTACAAAGCCTTTTTGGACGGGTTAGATATAATTTTAGAGATTTCATTCTTAAATCCTATTTTTGAATTTTTTGTTATTGAAAATATACAAAAACACCAGTATAAGTTTTCTCTACAAATTATGGCAGTAAACAATTTGGTTTCGCAGGCATTAGTTTATAAACGCTCGAAATTAACTGGGAGAAAGACATACAAAAACTCTGAAAATTATTTTTATAAATATATGGAAAAAGGAATGAGGTTTTTATCTAAAAAATATGATTTCAAATGTACAATTTGGTCTGTATCAAGTTATACACCAATTTATATAGGACCAATAAATTTAAGTTTAGCAACATTTTTAAAAGAGAGGGCAAAACCTCAAAAAATATCTCTAAACAAAGAGACCGAACTATTAAAAACTAAATGTATTTTTTTGGAAGCTCAATATCAGGATGCGTTTTTTTAATATAAACAATATATTTTTTCTCTATGTACTCCCACATCCTCTCTAAATCAGTCAATTCTTTATAATTTACGATGCAATGAAAGACCTTTTGGAACTCGTCAATAAAATATTTTCTATAACTGACAGGTAATCTACCAATTATTCTTGCCAAATCATTTAACGGGGAAGACTTCGACACAAAGGCAAAGTCCAAAACTCCCACAAGAACACCTTTTCTTATTATCAAATTCCCTGGATTAAAGTCGCCGTGTGTTACACCAATTTTTTCTCTTCGCTCTATTTTTTCTAATGTTTTGTGATAAATGAAATCATAGTTGTCTGCCGATACATAAGACAGATTTCTTAAAAATGTGCTGGCCCTCGGTAGTCTTTGATTGCATTTTAATTGTGACAATGCTTTTAAAAATTCACAGCAATCGTGAGCTAATTTTCTTTTTTGATACGGCAAAAGTCTTGTTTTAGTAAGCGATTTTCCCCTTATCATTTCGTGCACTGAAAAAACTCTACCATTATTATAATATAACGACATATTGGGTGTTGTGATATTTATACCCTGTGTTTTCAAATATCGACAAAATCTCGACTCTTTTTTTAATACTTTACGAAAAAAATCATTTCTAGGAAATCGAAATACATATTTTTGACCTTTAACGCTTGCTATATATACAAAATTTGTCCAACCTGTTGAAACTTGTCGTACTTTTTTTGCAGACGGAAACAACGAAATAATAATGTTTTTAAAATCGTCATTTATTGTAAAAAACTTTTTCATTCTTTATATTTATGACAACAGTTATTCAACTGTCACAGACTTCGCCAAATTTCTTGGCCTATCTGGATTGTTGCCTCTTAATAAACTCACTTTATATGCTAAAAGTTGTAGGCAATAGTTTGTCAATATACAATCAAAATCAGTGCTTATTGTTGGCAAATCAACAATATATTCAAATTCGTTTAAGTCGCCAATTTGCTCTTTTTGAGTAGTTATGAGAAAAAGTTTTGCGCCTCTTGATTTTGCCTCTAACGCATTGTTGATTGTTTTAGAAATCAACTTTTTTTCGCTCGCCAAAATTACCAAAGGGGTGTTTTTTTCAATTAGTGCCAAAGTGCCGTGTTTTAATTCTCCTGCTGGCATTGAAACACAATTTATATAGCTTACCTCTTTTAACTTCAAAGCACCTTCCATAGCCGTCATATAATCTATTCCTCTTCCAATATAAAACACCTTTTCGTGTTTATTAATTTCCGTAGCAATAGGATTGATATCATTGTTTAAAGAACTTAACAATTTAGCGAGCTTTGTAGTTTTATTTATTGAGTGTGCAAAGCTTTTGTCCCCTTTTAAAAACATTACTAACATAAACAGAGCAACAACTTGGCAAGTGTATGCTTTTGTTGAAGCAACAGATATTTCCTGCCCTGCGCATATCGGCAATGTTATAGTTCCCATTCTTGACAATGTGGAGTGTTCCACATTTGTTAAAACAACTATTTTTTTTGTATTTTTTACAGCCTTTTCTAATGCAGAAATAGTATCAGCGGTTTCTCCACTTTGACTAACAAAAATACACAAAGTTGAAGAATCTATAATTGAATAATCATACCTAAATTCACTAGCAATTACTGCTTCGGCATCAATTTTTAAATGTTTTTTAAAAAAATGCGCACCTAACAAGCAAGAGTGGTAAGCTGAACCGCAACCAATAAGTTTAACCTTATTAATCCACCATTTTTTTAAAGCTGTCATATCAACTTTTTTATAGATATTAATTAAATCAAAAATTTTGCTTGAAGTTTCATATATCTCGTTTAACATAAAATAATCATCACATTGTTTTAAAGGTTTTCGATTTATAGCAGAACCCTGTAATAATTTTTTTTGAATTTTTTCTCCGTTTTCGTTGTAAAATTCAATTTTTTCTTTGGTAATTTTTGCAAATTCCAAATCTTCCAATCTATAATATCTGCCGTCAGGAAAACACACGGGGTCACTAGCGACTGCGGAAAAATCAAGAGTGTGATACAAGTACAACGGACTTTTGTTTTTTGCGACAAAAATAGCATTTTCTTTTTTGTTTATTGCGCAAACAGCATAACTACCGCGTAGTTTTTTACACGCCCATATTAAATTCTCAATGCTTTCTGCATCTTCGTTAATTGCCAATAATGCGACTATCACTTCGCTATCAGTTTGTGTTTTAAATGTCACTCCTTGCTTCATTAAATCGCCTTTTATTTGAGCAAAATTTTCTATTATACCATTATGTACTACTGCCCAAACACCGTTCTGGTCTAAAATAGGATGAGCATTTTTTTCGCTAACTTTTCCGTGTGTTGCCCATCTAGTGTGTCCAATCGCCACACAACCATTATTAATATCTTTTGCTTTTATTCGAAGAGATTCAACATCGCCCTTCACTTTTATGCAAGAAAGCTCGTTGTCTTTTTTTATACAAATTCCAGCCGAGTCATAACCTCTGTACTGCATCT
>CALWII010000024.1 GCA_944380695.1 uncultured Clostridia bacterium
CGAATTGTTTAGGGCACCTTTCGGTTCGTATAACGACACTTTGTTGGAACAGGCTGAAACATTGGGGCTTAAAACAATTCAATGGGATGTCGACACATTGGATTGGAAAGGACTGACAGCAATGCAAATGTGCACACGAGTTATTGATAAGGTCAAAAACGGTTCTATAATTCTTATGCATAATAATTCTGACAACATCATCGATGGGCTAAAAATGATTTTAGACAGATTGACAATGCAAGGGTATAAAGTTTCAAGTGTTGGTGAATTAATATATCACGAAAACTACAATATTGACAGAAATGGTATTCAGCATACACTCAACAAATAAAATATAAAGGAGAAATTTTATGCAACACCTAAGAAATAATGAGGTTGTTTTATCAGGCAGAATTTCTGCCGAACCAAAATATAGTCACGAAGTAGCGGGCGGGGAAAAGTTTTATGAGTTTGTTTTAGATGTAAACAGACTTTCTGGCGCAGTTGATTGTCTGCCCATAACAATTAGTGAAAGACTTATGAAAACGATTCAGTTTACAGATTTTAAAATAGGAGATGAACTAGAAATTAACGGTGATTTTCGCTCGCATAATCAAGAAGAACAGGGTAGGAGCAAATTAATACTATCGGTTTTTTGCAAGTCGGTAGTTCCTAAAAGCACCAAAATTGATAAAAATCAAATTGACCTTATGGGTTATGTGTGCAAACCACCGATTTACAGAGTCACACCGTTAAACAGACAAATCAACGATTTGCTTTTGGCGGTTAATCGTCAAAACCGAAAAAGTGATTATATTCCACTTATAATTTGGGGTAGAAATGCGACTATGGCGAAAGATTACAAAGTAGGTGACTGTATAGGCATTAAAGGTAGAGTACAATCTCGTAAATTTAATAAAGTGATAGGTGAAACAAATGAAGAGCGTACAGCATACGAAGTAAGTGTTCAAGAGGTCTATGAATATGTTCCGAAGCTTGAAAAGCATCTTATTTTTGATGAAGACAAGGCTTTAAAAATGAATGAAGGCGATGTAGGAATTATAAGATAATTTTTAATATATAAAAATCATTATTGATAACAAAAAAAGGCAAATAAGTTTTTTGCCTTTTTATTTTATCAAAGCTTCTGTCATTGTTTTAGGTATAGGAATGTTTAACATCTTTAAAACGGTAGGGGCGACATTTGCTATTGATGAATATTTGAGGTGCTTTAACTTTCGTTTCTTGTTTGATATCAAAATAAAAGGAACTTTATTTGTTGTATGGGAAGTTATTGCACGCCCAAATTTATCATACATAAGTTCGGCGTTCCCGTGATCAGCAGTTATGATACATTCACCTCCCGCCATTAATGTTGCCAATGCAATTGCGTACGCCTGTTTATCAACACAAGTTGCGGCTGCTTTTGCTGAATTGAAATTACCCGTGTGCCCTAGCATATCGGTATTCGAGAAATTTACTAAAATGAAGTCATATTTTTGTGACGCAATTGCCTCCAGCGTGTTGGTTGTGATTTCATATGCTTTCATTTCAGGATACGGCGAAAAATCGGTTGTTTCAATACTTTTGATAAGTTTTCTGTCCTCATTTTTGTAAGGTTGTTCTATTGTTCCATTAAAGAAAAATGTGACGTGTGCGTATTTGGTCGTTTCCGCAATATGAAATTGCTTCAAGCCTGCTTGAGATATTATTGCTGATAGATTATCCTCAACCTTTTTTGGTGGAAATATGACTTTTACATTTGTTAATTTTTCATCATATTCTTGCATAGTGGCGAAGTATAAATTTTTAAATTTCTTTGTTTTAAATTCAGAAAAGTTTGGGTCTGTGAGAGCAAATGTTATTTCTCTCGCTCTGTCAGAGCGGAAGTTGAAAAATATGACACTGTCGCCATCTTTAATTACACCGTTCTTATCTATTATTATTGGTTCAATAAATTCATCTGTTTTCCCAGCCCTGTAACTTGCTCGAATACCTTCAATTGGGTCATCAAACTTTTTACCATTCCCATTGATTAAAAGATTATAAGCCCGAAAAAGATTGTCATATTGTCTATCTCTGTCCATAGTAAAAACTCGACCACAAACCGAAGCTATTTTTACATTTGAATTTTTGATATAGTCTTGGATTTCGTCAACAAAGTATTGACCGTGTTCTGGGTCGGTGTCTCGGCCATCAGTGATAATATGAAGATAAACTTTGTTAAGTTTTTTTTCTTTTGCCATATTTATCAAAGCTTTTAGATGCTCTATGTGAGAATGTACTCCTCCGTCGGAAAGCAACCCTAAAATGTGCAATGCACTATTTTTAGCGTGGGCAATAGCTTCATTTATGACAGGGGACAGAAAAAATTCTCCACTTTTTATGCTTCTGTTTATCATTTCAAGGTCTTGCAAAACAACTCTTCCTGCGCCCAATGTCAAATGACCTACTTCGGAGTTTCCCATTTGCCCTTCTGGTAAACCAACGGCATTTCCACTTGCGAGAAGTTTAGTGTGAGGATATTTTTTAATTAATTTTTTTAAGTTAGGTGTACCAGAAGCTTTAATTGCGTTGCCAAAACGAGATTTGTTTAAACCGAAGCCATCTAAAATTACTAATGTGACCATTTTGCACCTCATTATTAGCGAGTGTACATTAATATTGCATAATTGTCAAACAATTTAAGCCTGTGTTACAATGCTTTATGTATTTATATCTTTTTAAAATGCTTATTATTTAACTAAATTTTACGACTATAATTGTTGGTTGCAAGATATAAGTTTGCAGGTATATTTTTACAATTTGATAATACTTAACAATAGAAGCGCTTTTTTAAATTTTTTATTTTAACTCGAAATTTATATTGATTTTTAAAAATTATTGCAAAAGTGGTTGGGTATTCCCCCTTGGCAAAGATTGTTTTAACTGTTTGCTGAAAAAAACAGCAAATAAATTTTGAATTTAGCAAAATTAAAAAAAAAGATAATGTACTTTGTAAATTTTACATTATCTTTTTTTAGTTTAGAAAGGTTATAGTTTATTACTCTATCTTGTAAGAGCAGGTTTTATTAAATTCAAATCCAAATTTTTAATTTCATATTGACAAATGATTAGATCGCTGGTACAATGTTAAAAAAAGGGAAGGTAAATATGAAAGGGATAAAAAAAATTTACAAATATCGCGAAGGTTTTGCTCGTGTGGAGTTAGATGACGGGTATTATGCATTTATCGACCAAAATGGAAATTTGCAAGATGGAAGATATAAAGCAGTATTGAATTATCACGAAGGTTTTGCTTGTGTGCAGTTAGATGACGGGAAATGGTCGTTTATTGACCGAAACGGGAAGTTACAAGATGGTAGATATAATTGGGTGGAAGACTATAGCGAAGGTCTTGCTCGTGTACAGTTAGATGATGGGAAATGGGCATTTATCGATCAAAAAGGAAATTTGCAAGATAGTAGATATCTCGTTGCGTTTAGCTATCACAAAGGTTTTGCTCGTGTGGAGTTAGATGACGAGAAATGGGCATTTATAGACCGAAATGGGAAATTGCAAGATGGAAGATATCTAAATGCAAAGGATTATAGCGAAGGTTTTGCTTGTGTGAAGTTAGATGACGGGAAATGGGCATTTATCGATCAAAAAGGAAATTTGCAAGATGGAAGATATCTCGTTGCGTTTAGCTATCACAAAGGTTTTGCTAGTGTGAAGTTAGAAGATGGGAAATGGGCATTTATAGATCGAAATGGGAAATTGCAAGATGGTAGATATCTCGATGCGTGTAGCTATCACGAAGGTTTTGTTAGTGTGAAGTTAGATGACGGGAAATGGGCATTTATGGACCGAAATGGAAAGTTGCAAGATGGAAGATATAAATCCGTGGGTGATTATAGCGAATGTTTTGCTTGGGTGAAGTTAGATGACGGGAAATTGGCATTTATAGACCGAAATGGAAATTTGCAAGATGGAAGATATGTTTGGGCATCTGATTATAGCGTAGGTTTTGCTCGTGTGAAGTTAGATGACGAGAAGTGGACATTTGTTGACCGAAACGGGAAATTGCAGCCTGGAATATATAAAAATGCTTTTGATTATTGCGAAGGTTTTGCTTGTGTGATGTTAGAAGATGGGAAGTGGACAGTTGTTGACTGAAACGGGA
>CALWII010000025.1 GCA_944380695.1 uncultured Clostridia bacterium
CGTTATACTTATAAAATTTAAAAAAATACCACATTTTAATCAGTTTTAAATACTTGCTTTTTTATCGGATTTAGATTGAAAATTTGCATTGCATTAAAATAAATTTAAAGAAAACTCTTGTGCGATTAAAATTTATACTGTATAATAACCAAAGACTGACCTTCTATGTTTTCGGGAGGCAGTCTTAAATGTACATAAAAGCTTATTGCAATTTTTTAGTGAGGGTTGAAATTAATGATTTATGAGAACTATGAACAGTTTGTAGAATATTTAAACAGTCTGGAAACAGACAACAATAAATTAAATACTATTTTTAAATATGTTTTAGAAAAAGTTCATTATAATTACGACATTTTGACATTGGCGAAGATCCAAGCTAATGAAAATTGGGAATTTGAGAGATACATTGATATAGAAAATCAACAACAAAGAAATGAAGCTTTAAAAAATTTACAAAAAAAATATGGGTTTTCATCAGAAAGTTTTTCTCTGATAGATGAATCTTATGGTTCTTATCAAATTATTGAAGGGCGCAAAATTTATACGAGTTTGGATTTAGCTGTCAGTGGGGTACTTTTGCATTTAATCGAGGAACCAAAGATGTTTAATGGTTTGTTGGAAAAGGGCGTTTGTAAAAATGTTGCTCAATTTGTTTACAAGGTGTGCAATGATGTCGGAATTGAATGTGCATATGTTGAGGGTTTATCATCAAACAATATTCATCACGCTTGGAATAAGATCAAGATTGACGATGAAGAAAGGTTTTTTGATTTTACTTATGAATTGTTTATACGAGACAATCACGATGCCTGGGGCGATAGGCTGACAAAAGGTAGCTGGTTGGGGTTAACATTAGAACAAATGCAACAAATTCAACCATCAAGATATGTGTATTTTGAATTGCCGGGGAAGGCATCTGGCTCTTCTTTAAAGAGAAAATAATTGCAATTTGTTTAGAAAATTTTAACTAACAATTAAGTCCAAAAGCTCCATTTTTTTGGTAGTAAAAAGGTGATTAAAGCTTGTTAAAGATAATGAGTGTATATAACTATATCAATATATTAAAAATTACCTTTTTAAGTTAGACTGATGCGGTGAAGGACAATAGATTTTTTCATATCTCAAAAATTATTTTAAAAACATAATTGATCAAAAGGCATAGTATATTCGCTACTGAAAAGATAATATCGTGCTTATTGGGTGCATAAATAAAAGCAAATTTTACAAAATTCCGTTTTATAATTTTTCCCAAAAAATAACAAAAAAGTTATAAAATAAGAGCTTTTGTCAATATTTTTTTAAAATATTTGTTGACAAAAATTTTGTTGTGTGGTAAAATAGACTCAACTGATGTTGCGGACAAAAAGAATGAAAGTAAAAAGTGTTTAGATAATGACAGGGCTAGGCGACACCTTTTTTGTGTTGTCAACCCTTTTTTTTGTCTTTTAACAAACTGTTTAAGTTTACATTGAAAGGAGAAGCCATTTATGTCACTTAACATTAAAAAACAAAAATTTGGTAAAACAGAAAGATATTCCTTTTCAACGCTGGAAGATATCGCTCCTATTCCAAGATTGCTTGATATTCAGCTTGATTCTTATAAAAACTTTTTGGAGCACGGGATTCGTAGCGTTTTAGATGATTTTTCTCCTGTAGTTGATTATAGTGGTAAGGCTAAACTATATTTTCTTGATATAAATTTGGGCACGGAGCCAACATATTCTGTTAAGGAGTGTAAGAGAAGAGGGGCTTCATATTCCATTCCTCTTAAAGTTAAAGCTAGATTTGTCGTTGAAGAAACAGGGGAGGCAGTAGAGCAGGAAGTCTTCTTTGGAGATATTCCTCTTATGACAGATAAAGGGTCTTTCGTTACTAATGGTATCGAAAGAGTTGTTGTTTCGCAAATTGTTCGTTCTCCAAGTGTATATTTGACTCGTGAAAAAGATGACAATTCAACTTTGCGAGCTCAAATGATTCCAGAAAGAGGAATGTGGTTGGAAATTGAACAGGGCGCAAACGAAGCTTTAAAAATGGTTGTAAATCGTGCTGATAAGTTTTCCATTGGTTTGTTTTTAAAATGCTTTGGCTACACTAGTCAAGAGATTTTAAAACTTTTCGGCGACAACAGATATATTAAAGCTGTTCTTGATAGAGAGCCTCAACAAACCCAGGATGAAGCTTTGTTGGAATTTGCACGAAAATCACGCCCTTCAGATGTTCCTTCGGCAGAATCTACAAGAAATTATCTCAATGTTTCATTCTTTACAGACAATTGGTACAACTTGGCAAAAGCAGGGCGATTTAAATTTAACAAGCGTCTTTCGATTGCAAACAGAATTGTTGGACTTATTAGTGCAGACAATATCGTAGTAGGTGATGAAGTTTTAGTTAAAGCTGGAGAGATATTTACAGAAGAATTAGCTCGTAAAGTTCAAGATGCCGGTGTAAACGAGATTTGGATTGCTGTAAACGGTAAGCGTCACTTAATGAGAGGTAACAATAGGGTTCGTCTTTCTGCTGTTATACCTTGTGATGAAAAAGCTTTGGGCATAACTGAAGAGGTTTACTATCCAGCTCTTATGCAAATACTTAAAGAAAATAAAACAAAAGAGAAAAGATTAGAAGCTATTAGAAATAACGCTAAAAATTTGATTATTACAACTTTGACAATGGACGACATTTTGGCGACAATCAGTTGCTATCTTGATGTTTTGGAAGGTGTTGGAAAAACCGATCTTGTTGATCACCTTTCAAACAAACGATTAGCAACAGTTGGCGAATTGTTGCTCACAAAAGCTTTTCGCCCAGGTGTACAGAAACTTGTTACTAATATAAAAGAATCACTACAAGGAAAAGAATTAGATCAAGTCACACCGTCTCAAATTATTAACCCTAAACCTGTAAATAAGGCGTTGAAAGATTTCATCGCTCAATCCCAACTTTCACAGTTGCTTGAACAAAAAAATCCGCTTTCTGAACTTTCTCAAAAGCGTCGTATTTCTGCTGTCGGACCTGGAGGTGTAAAAAAGGAAAGAGCTGATGTTGGTATTCGTGATATTCACTACACCCACTATGGAAGAATTTGTGCAATCGAAACTCCTGAAGGACAAAACATTGGTCTTATTGACACTTTAGCAATTTATGTCAGAGTGAACGAATATGGCTTTCTTGAAACACCTTATAGACCTGTGGATAAAAACACCGGTGTGGTTTCAAAAGATTTTGTTTACAAAATGGCAGACATAGAAGATACAGCTTATATCGCACAAGCTATTGAACCTCTCGATGAAAATGGGCGATTTGTAAATAAAAGAATTATGGCTAGACACGGGGCTGTAATTGCAGAAGTTCCTGCAAGCCAGATTGATTATATGGATGTTTCCCCTCGACAATACATTTCTGTTGGTAGTGCACTTATTCCTTTCCTTAACTCAAACGAAGTTAACCGTGTTCTTATGGGGGCAAATATGCAACGCCAAGCTGTTCCTGTTCTTCGTCCAGAAGCCCCTATCATTGGAACAGGTATGGAATATATCGCTGCACGAGACAGTGGAGCTCTTGGTATCGCAAAGCGTGGGGGAAAGGTTTCATATGTAAGTGCCGATGAAATTAGAATTCTCACTGATGACGGGGATGAAGATATTTACAGATTGACAAAATTCGAAAAAACAAATGCTGAAACTTGCAATAACCAAAAACCTTGTGTTAAAAAAGGTGAAAAAGTCAAAGCAGGCGACGTTATTTATGATGGTTTTGCTTGTGATAATGGTGAGTTGGCTCTCGGTAAAAATGTACTCGTCGCTTATATGAACTGGGAAGGGTATAACTTTGAAGATGCTATCCTTATTAATGAAAGATTAGTAAAAGAAGATGTTTATACAACAATCATCCTTAAAGATGAAGAAATATATTGCCGTAACACAAAGCTGGGTGATGAAATCATAACCAGAGATATTCCAAATCTCGGCGAAGAGGCTTTAAAAAACCTTGATGAAAACGGTATAATTCGTGTGGGAGCCGAGGTAAGACCAGGCGACATATTAGTAGGGAAAGTTACCCCTAAAGGTGAAACGGAATTAACACCAGAAGAAAGACTGTTGCGTGCAATTTTTGGTGATAAGGCAAGAGAAGTTCGTGACACATCCCTTCGTGTTAAACACGGAAGTGAGGGAGTAGTAGTTGATGTTCAGGTCTTCTCTAAAAAGAACAAAGATGAATTAGATGCCGGTGTTAATATGATGGTTAAAGTCATTATAGCACAAAAGAGAAAACTTTCTGTCGGCGATAAAATGGCAGGTCGATACGGTAATAAAGGTGTCGTTTCTATTATTATGCCTGAAAACGATATGCCATTTATGGCTAATGGTAAAACTGTTGACATCTTGCTTAACCCATTAGGTGTCGCTTCTCGTATGAATGTCGGCCAAGCACTCGAAACACATCTCGGTCTTGTCGCAGGAAGCCTTGGATGGAAAATAGCCACACCAGACTTTGATGGTGCTAATATTAATCAAATTAAAGAACTGCTTGTAAGCAATAACTTCCCAGCTGACGGTAAAGTTCAGCTATATGATGGAAGAACAGGAGAACCTTTCGCAAATCCTGTTACAGTTGGAACAAAATATATGCTTAAACTTGAGCATATGGTCGATTCCAAAATTCACGCTCGTTCAATTGGATCCTATTCTCTTATTACGCAACAACCACTAGGAGGAAAATCTCTGTTTGGTGGACAAAGATTCGGGGAAATGGAAGTTTGGGCTCTTGAAGCATACGGAGCAAGTCATATTCTTCAAGAAATGTTGACTATTAAGTCTGATGATGTTTCTGGTAGAGTTAAAACTTATGAGTCAATTATTAGAGGTCAACCTATTGCAGAACCTGGAATACCTGAATCGTTTAAGGTTCTTGTTAAAGAATTGCAATCGTTAGGACTAGATATCAAAATTTTAACTGACAATGACCAAGAGATTTCGATTAATGAACTGTCTATGGATGAACAGGATCAACATATCACTCCTGTTGAAGCAGAACATTCATTCGATGATCTGTCTCTAGATTTTGATGAACTTCTCGCACAAGAAGCAAAAGAAGAAGAACACAATGAAATCAAAGAATCTATGGAAGAAGACGCATCTCGTGATGCAATTAGCGAATCTGATCTATTCGACGATTTTGGTGATTTTGACGAATAATTTTAGCAAACAAAAGGGAGAAAGTTATGTTTGAACTTAACAACTTTGATTCAATTAAAATAGGCATTGCCTCGCCAGAGAAAATTCGTGAGTGGTCACACGGCGAGGTGACTAAACCAGAAACGATAAACTATCGTACGCAAAAACCAGAAAAAGACGGTCTGTTTTGTGAGAAAATATTTGGACCAAGAAAAGACTGGGAACGTCACTGCGGTAAATATAAGCGAATTCGATATCGTGGCGTGGTTTGTGACAAATGTGGGGTAGAAGTAACGAGGGCTAAAGTGCGCCGTGAAAGAATGGGGCATATTGAACTTGCTGCGCCTGTAACACATATTTGGTTTTTCCGCTCTGTCCCATCTAGGATTGGTACTTTGTTGGACTTAACTCCAAAAGTTCTTGAACAAATTGTTTATTATGTTAATTATATCGTTATTGACCCAAAAAATACCGAGTTTGTTTATAAACAAGTTATTACAGACAAAGAATATCGTGACGCCGTTGAGAAGTATGGTTATGGTTCATTTGAGGTTTCTATGGGCGCAGAAGCGATCAAAAAACTTTTGTCGCAAGTCGATCTTCAAAAAGAAAGTAAAGAACTTAAAGCTTCTCTTCCTTCAATGAAAGGGCAAAGAAGAATTAAAGCTATCAAAAAGTTGGAAGTGGTTGAATCTTTCTTAAAGAGCGGTAATAATCCAACCTGGATGGTTTTAGATGTATTGCCAGTTTTACCTCCTGATTTACGACCTATGGTCCCACTTGATGGCGGGCGTTATGCTTCTTCTGATTTAAATGATTTATATAGAAGAGTTATTAATAGAAACAACCGTTTGAAAAAACTTATGGAGCTCGGAGCACCTGAAGTTATCATTAGAAATGAAAAACGAATGCTACAAGAAGCAGTTGATAATCTTATTGATAATGGTAAAAGAGGAAGAGCTGTTCAAGGTTCTAAACAAAGAGATTTGAAATCTTTGACCGCTATGTTGACTGGTAAACAAGGGCGTTTTAGACAAAATTTACTTGGCAAGCGTGTTGATTATTCCGGTCGTTCTGTTATTGTTGTTGGCCCTGAATTAAAGATGTATCAATGTGGTCTGCCAAAGGAAATGGCACTCGAATTATTTAAGCCGTTTATCATTAACCGACTTATTGAACTTAATAAAACCAACAATTTTAAGAGCGCAAAAAGAATGATTGAGCGGGAAAAACCAATTGTATGGGATATCCTTGCAGAAGTTATAAAAGAACACCCTGTTCTTTTAAACCGTGCACCAACTCTTCACAGACTTTCTGTTCAGGCGTTTGAGCCGGTTTTGGTGGAGGGTAGAGCAATTAAACTTCATCCTTCTGTCTGCACCGCATTTAATGCCGATTTCGACGGTGACCAAATGCCTGTGCACGTTCCTCTTTCTATTGATGCTCGAACAGAGGCGCGAACATTGATGTTGGCATCAAACAACATATTAAAACTTGCTGATGGTGAGCCTATTGTTACTCCAACTCAAGATGTCATTTTGGGTTGCTATTCAATGACACAAATTTTACCTGGCAAAAAAGGTGAAAAAAGTATTTTTTCTTCACCAGAAGAAGCTATTTTAGCTTATCAAGCAGGAACATTGAGTTTACAAGCAGAAATTCAGGTGCGCTTTACCAAAGAGGTTGATGGTAAGACATATTCAAAGCGTTTAACTACCTCAGTTGGAAGAATTATTTTCTCTGAAAATCTTCCTCAAGGATTGTTGCTTGATAGAAGCAAAGAAGAAAATTATTGTGAGATTGAATGTAATAAAATTGTAACCAAAAGCGACTTAAAAAATATCATTGCATTGGCTTATGACAAGCTTGGAACAACGGAATGTTCTATTCTTATTGATAAAATAAAGGATTTGGGTTATAAATATTCGACCTTGATTGCAAACACAATTAATGCATTCGATGGAAGTGAGCCTGAAACCAAGAAGCAATATGTGGCAGAAGCTGAAAGCAAAGTATTAGAAAACGAAAAGCTGTTCCGTAGAGGATTAATCACCAATGATGAAAAAGTTGATGCGAATGTTGATATCTGGAATGAAGTTCAGTCAAAAATTGATAAGGATACACTAAACTTCTTGAAAGACGGCAATCCTCTTAAAACTATCATCATTTCTGGCGCTCGTGGTAATAATCACCACCTTGCTACGCTTTGCGGTATGGTTGGATTAAAAACAGCCGCTTCCGGTCAAAAAATTGATATTCCTGTTAAATCAAACTTCATTCAGGGGCTTCAACCAGTTGAGCATTTCCTTTCAGCTCGTGGTGCCAGAAAGGGACTTATGGACACGGCTTTGAAAACAGCCGATTCAGGTTATTTAACAAGAAGACTTGTTGACATCGCACAAGATGTTGTTGTTACAACAGAAGACTGTTTTGCTGATAACGGTGAAGCTGTTAAGGGGATGTGGGTTAGCGACTTATATCAAAATGGAAATTTGCAAGAAAAATTAAGTGATAGAATTTATGGTCGAGTTTCTGTTAACGACATTATTAACCCTAAAACAGGCGAAATAATTGTAAAAGCAAACGAAATGATTTCCAAACAACAATCTTTAGATGTTGTTGCTGCCGGTATAAAACGAGTTCAAATCAGAACGCTCTTAACCTGTAGATGCAGACACGGAGTTTGTGCTAAATGCTATGGTAGAGATTTGTCTGGCAAAGCACAAGTTACTGTGGGTGAGGCAGTTGGTGTTATCGCAGCACAATCTATCGGTGAGCCAGGTACACAGTTGACGATGAGAACTTTCCACTCTGGTGGTTCTGCTGCGGCTGCCGATATTACGCAAGGTCTTCCTAGAGTTGAGGAAATCTTCGAAGCACGAAGACCTAAAGGCGAATGTGTTTTAAGCGAAGTCGCTGGTAAGGTTAGCATAAAACAAGATTCAAAATATTATATAATCATAGTTCAGTCAAAAGATGGCGATGTTGAATATGAAGTCAAAAAGCCAGCTGTACTAAATGTTAAAAATGGAGACAGTGTAGAGCCTGGTACTCAACTTACTCAAGGACCTTGCAATCCAACAGAACTTCTTCGTCTTCGTGGACTTGAAGGTTTGCAAGATTATTTGCTTTCAGAAGTTATTGGAGCTTATAGAAGTCAAGATGTTGGTGTAAATGATAAGCACGTTGAAATCATAGTTCGTCAAATGCTGAAAAAGGTGAAGATAGAAGCTTCGGGTGACACTAACTTGCTTCCAGGAGAAATTGTAGATCTTTATCGTTTTGAAGATGAGAACAATCGTGTGTTGAATGAAGGTGGCATTCCAGCCACTGCGAAGAGAATTTTGCTTGGAATTACAAAAGCTGCGCTTTCGACAGAATCCTTCCTTTCAGCAGCGTCGTTCCAGGAAACTTCTAGAGTGCTTACTGATGCAGCGTTGAAAGGCAAACAGGATAACTTGTTGGGCATAAAAGAAAATGTTATTATTGGTAAACTTATTCCAGCAGGAACGGGGCTGAAGAAATATAGAGATGTTATGCCGGTTGTGGTTAAAGAGGAAAGCATTATTTAGTTTAAAACAAAATATAAATTTTGTATTTACTTTTAGTATATTAAAAAAAAAGATTCTAGAATTTACTAGAATTTTTTTTATATACTTATATTTAATTATTTGTTTGTAAAAAATTTTTGTCTTTGGTATTAAGTCTGTTTAAAACAACAAATATTTTATTGTAACAACAGGTTGTTTCATTTTTACTATAAAAAATAAATGATATTTTAACCGCCGATTTAAATTATTTTTTATAATTTGTTTAAAACGATTAAAAGGTTCAAAAAATTATAAGCCCTGTTTTGTCATTTGATATACGGCGATGCCTACTGCTATTGAAAGATTAAGTGAATCTATTTTATTGGAGTGTTGAATAAAAACTGTTTGGCCATAGCTTTTAAAATCTTTAGGAAGGCCACTCGCTTCATTACCGAAGATAAGTGCTTTGTCTTTATTGGTAAAATTGATTTTTTGTAAAGTATTCTTTCCATCAAGCATAAAAAAATATTTTATAATATTCCTATTTTCGCATAAGTAATCTTCAAAATTTTCGTATATTACAACATTTAGCGAAAAAAGTGCGCCCATTGAAGCTCTAATAACTTTGGGATTAAACACATCAACACACGGTTTTATAAACACAACATTTTTTATACCAAATCCCAATGCAGTGCGTAATATTGTGCCAACATTTCCCATATCAGAAGGATTGTGCAAAACTATTTGATTGCCGGCTTCTATCTTATTGTAATATTTATTAAATTCAGCCATTATGTAAACATTTTCTTTCCCACTTATACGCTCAATCAGTTTAGAGCCTTCTGTTATTTGAACATTATGTTTTTTGGCTAATTTGTAAATTTTTGCAATTTCCTCGCTGTTTTTCATTTCTTTATGTGTGTAAATTTTACGAATAAAATTGGGCTTTGAATTAAGTGCTTCAAACACTACAAAAGCACCTAAAGCATAACTTACATCATTTTCCTTTTTATAATTCATATAAACCTCAAATATTTTTAGAAAATATAGTCTTTCATTGTAAAAATTTTATAATAACTTTGATTTTTTTAAACAGTAAATTTCGAATAACAAACCTATAAGTTTTTTTGTTACTCTAAAGTGAAAAACAAAATATTATCAAATTAAGTTAGATATTTATTAATATTTTGTTATGTGATTTGTAAAAACTAGATATATTTTTAACTCAATAAAGCAATTTTAATTTTGTCTAAAAAAAATTAGCTTATAAAATAAAAAAGTTACTTGACAAATTTAATTAAAAAGCAAATTAATATTCTGTTCGCAATTCGGTTATCAAAACTTTCTCTTTCTTTGTTCCTACCTTATGGTCAAACACCACAAATTCGACTATTAAATTCATCAAATTTTTGTCTGCGATATATTTTATCAAATCGTTAAATCCAGGTATTTTCCAAAGCTTGTCATCGTACATATTTGTAAAAACAGAAATATCATCGGCATTTCTGTGATTTGCGTTTTTATTCGTTGAAGCAGTTAGCTCCACTTTATCTCCGCTTACAAAAATATCTCCAATAAGCGTCAATTCACCGTAAGAGTAAAATGATACGGCTATTGAAAAAGATGAGGTGTATTTTTTTGATATGCTTTCTACTTCATCTTTATTAGCATAATAATAATTTCCCAATGGATTTTCTACATCTCGTAAAACATATTGCTT
>CALWII010000026.1 GCA_944380695.1 uncultured Clostridia bacterium
AAAGACGACCACGCTTTAGATGAGCTTCGTTATTATCTAATGAGTAATCCCCAACAACATATACCAACAAAAGAAAAGAGCTTAATTGAACTTGACAAAGAAAAATTAATTAGAAAATTAAGAAGAAAAAAATTCAATAATTTTATATAAATTGGCTATATTTCTTAAAAAAAATAAAAAATACAGTGATTTTTTTAAAAAAGTTAACTAAAAAAAGCATTTCTGTTGTAATTGTTGCCCAATAATTTGAGCTTAATTTACTGTTATAAAAAAATGATTATTAAAAAAATGTAGCTTTTTGTTTGGTAAAATAAATAAAATGTGATAAATTTAACATAGCTAATAGTATGAAAAAAATATGTTCGTTTTCAACTTTCGTTTTTTTTGCATTGGCTGTTTTAACTTCAATAATAATTGGGGGCGTGTTTTTAAACGCACATTTGATAAATAATTCTAATTTGCAAAATGTTTCCGCTGATATAGATATAACTGATGAAAGCGTGATTAAAGTTAAAAATAACGATGGTGGAAAAGTAGATTACATATCATTAAGTGGACAAAATGGAATAAGTGCAAACTTGTCATCTTACAACGGTTACAAAAATTACACTTTAACCTTATTGAAAGATGTTAACATTTTAGATAATTCCACTTGGGAGCCTATCGGAACCGAAGAAAACCCTTTTCAAGGGGTGTTTGATGGTAATGGAAATAAAATAACTGTAAAAGGAACAAATAATACAAATTTCCAGGGTGTGTTTGGTTATGCAAGTAACGCAGAATTCAAAAACATTCAATTAGATGGAACAATTTTTGTTGACAATTCGACTAGCACTGCTAGTGAAATATACAGTGGTACACTTCTAGGATATGGGAATAATGTCAGCATTTCCAACTGTGAGCTTATATCAGAAAGTATATCTGAATCGCAAAAGCTGTTATTAAAGAAAAAAACAACTGTTGGTGGAATTGTTGGTAAAATGAGTGGTGGCTCAATTAAAAATGTGAGTGTCCGAGCTAACATTAATTTAAGACACTCTCTTTCAAATTCTTATACGCTAAAAATAGGTGGGGTTGTTGGTGAAACCAACAATACAAATATTGAAAAAGTGGTTTGTTTTGGCGATATCGATGTTCAAAAATATGGCGAAAATATTTACGAATCTAAAATATACATCGGTGGGATTATAGGAGAGATGAACAGTGGCAGTATAACGGATTGCGTTCAAGGAGCCACTACTAATGTTGATGGCTATCAAAATTATTTAGTAGGTGCTGTTATTGGTAATATTCAAACAGCTCCTCAATCAGGGAATATTTCTTCAATCGCTTATGTTCAAAATATCACACCTTTTGCCAAACAGGGCAATTACTCTGTCAAGGACACCACCACGAATGACTATGTTATGCAAGTCCCTAATTCGATGATACAAACCAAAACATTTTACACTTCATTTGTTGTTGATGTTGCTGGTCAGCAATTTTGTTGGAATCAGAGCGTAGGGATATGGGATTTTGATAATTTTTGGGTAGTGATAACATCAAGTTCGTCATCACAAATTCGTTTGCAAACTTTTCAAAACTTTACATACAGTTTAAGTTCTCCTTTGGATTTGGACGGTCGGCTTGTTTCTACAAATCAACAAGAGGCGGAAACCGTTCAATATGGTGATGTAGCAGAGTTTATATTTAGTTTTAAAGAAATCATCTATACTAAATATTATCAAATAACTGAAATTATGCAGAACGGAATTTCATTAGGATTTAACACATTTAACAAAGCACAAACCGATGATGTTACTACGACTTATACTTCACCTAACGGTGATATCGTTTTAACTGAAAAATTGATCAATGAAAATGCAAATGGTGAAAACATTGATGAGGGCGCGACATACAATTCGAAGCAATTTACAATAACTATAAAAGCTTCGAACTCCACGGAGGGAAGCTATTCCTTTACTTTGGAGTCTATTCCATTTTATTCGAATATAGTTGCAGGCACTATAAATGAACAGAATACATTAGTAGTGGACAACGCTAACGGTCAAATAAGATATAGTGGAATAAATGACTTGACTAGTGAGATTAACAGAACATTGGTGACAGGTCAGACAATAACTGTTGAAGCGGTTAGTGATAGGACCTACGAATTCGCTGGTTGGAGTTTGTATTATTTGACTGATAGCAGTGATGAAAATTCAATCAGCTATTCTGTTAAAGGATATAATAAATTTTGGGGTTTGGTTTCATACGATATAAATGATGTGGATGAGTCAAGCATTTTCTTAAATCCAAAGATGACTATTAATTTTGGTATTTCAGGGGGAAGTGGCGAAAGCAAATTTTTCAATCAAGAGTTTTTATTAGTTGCAAATTTTAGGTATTCACCTTACACACTTGTTTTTAATTTCGACTCAAATCTAGTCTCCAAAATTGAAGTAAACGACCAACCATTAGTTTCCAATTCAGCGATATTGGATAAAAACGAAAGTGTTTCAATCAAGGTTTATGTTCCAAAAACTAACACATTTGAAGAGCAATCCTTTAAAGATGCTATTCTCTCGTACTTTACTTATCCAGATAGTGCGCATTTTGAAACATTGAGTTATACAGACAAAAATGATGAAAATTTGTTAGTGTATGAGTATAATTTTTCGACCTCAGCCTTAAAAATTAATATGCACAACGACACTTACACTTTTTCTATCAAAGCAAAGGAAGGCGGTGGCGAAAAGCAAAACGACGACTTACCTTGGATTATTGGCGGAGTTGTCGGGGGAGTGATTTTGCTTGTTGCAATAGGTCTTATTATTTGGCTTGTTGTCAGAAAAAGGGCAATAAAATCCGTGAAAAGCAAAAGCGAAAATTATAAAGATTATTACTATTAATAATTATTAAAAAAAGTGACGAAATCATTCGTCGCTTTTTTTAGTTGTGTGTTTATTTGTTAAGTCTTTTTTTTGGTGTTACTCTTCAGTATGGTTATGTCTGTTAATAAAATCGGCGTTTTCACTTGCCCTAAATATAGAATTTTTTCCATATTTTGTTGTTATTTTTTCAATTGCACAACTTGTTCCTTCTGATTTTTCATCGAAAAAAGATAATTGCTTGTGCTTGTCGATTTTTTCCAAATTTGAACAACGAATTCTTATTGCTCGAATTTGTTTCGAGTAATTGTAAAAGCTATCAAGTAAAATCATCAGTTCTGTTATCAAAACATTTGAGGCATAACAGCTCTGTATTGTTTTAGATTTTGAATATCTTTTAAATTGATTATCTTTTAACGATATATCAATTGTCTTGGCAGAAAACCCTCCTTTAATAAGTCTTTGTGAAACTTTTTCTGCTAAAAATGCTACAACTTTTTCGATTTCACTACGGTAAGATATGTCTCTTATTGTTGTTGTGCCGTTTCCTATGCTTTTAGGAACTGTTGCTTCATAGTAATTTTTTACTGAATCTTCCTCGCTTCCCAACAGATTTCTTTTTAATTTTAAACCTGTTATTCCAAGTGTTTTTTGAATATAGCTATCAGGTAGTTCACAAAAATTACCAATTGTGTTAACATTCATTAGTAAAAATCTTCGTTCCAATCTTTTACCAATTCCTACTACCGAATTCAAAGGTAAGTGAAAAACCCTTTCCTTAAATTCACTTTTTTTTATTTCAGTGACGGCATCTGGCTTTTTTAAATCAGAGCCAAGTTTTGCATAAATTTTGTTAAACG
>CALWII010000027.1 GCA_944380695.1 uncultured Clostridia bacterium
GTTAATGGGCTAACCAAAGAAGAAGCCTTATTGCGTGAACATCGTTTTCAAAACGAACGAATTGTATCTCAAAGAAGAGAAAATTTTATTAAAAAATTTTTTAAACAATTTGCAGATTTAATGATTATTATATTACTTATAGCTGCGTCAATTTCGCTTGTCATAGGACTAATTTCATCTTCCACGGAGGAGCTGTTTGATGCATTAATAATTATGGCGATAGTTTTAATGAATGCTATTTTTGGTGCTTTGCAAGAAAGTAAGGCAGAGCGTTCTATTGAAGCTTTACAAAAGATAACAAAACCAGAGGCAAAAGTTATTCGTGCAGGACAACAAATTCTTGTTCCTGCGGACAATTTGGTGCCAGGAGATATTGTAATTTTGGAGGCGGGGTGCATTGTCCCAGCCGATTGTCGACTAATTGAGTCGGTTTCTTTACAAATTAATGAGGCATCTTTAACAGGGGAAAGTTTGCCAGTAGAGAAAAACGCAGGGATAACCTGCAATGAAAACATTCCACTTGCCGAAAGAAAGAATATGGCTTTCAGCGGAACAAATGTGGTATGTGGCAGAGGCATTGGTGTTGTCAGTGCTATAGGAAAAAGTAGCGAAATCGGGAAAATCGCAACGGTGATAGCCTCCACCGAAAAAGAAATGACTCCGCTCCAAAAAGGTATTAAAGAGTTAGGACAAATTGTAACTTATCTTATTTTAGGCATAGCTTTAGTGACTTTTATTCTCGAATTATTGGCGCACACAAGCCCGTTGGAAGCTTTTTTAACTTCCGTTGCTATCGCTGTCGCAGCTATACCTGAAAGTATGCCCGCTGTTATTACAATTATAATGAGTCTCGGTATTTCAAGATTAGCAAAAAAACGGGCAATTGTTAAACATATGCATTCTGTTGAAACGCTTGGTTGTTGTGATATAATTTGTTCTGATAAAACGGGCACTATCACTCAAAACAAAATGATGGTAAAAGCCGTGTATTGCGATGGTAAATTAAGCTATGCTAGAAGTATTTTAGGTGTTGATTTCGACATTTTGTTAGCTGGAATGGCTTTATGTAATGACACAAGAAAAGGCAGGCACTCGTTTCAAGGCGACCCCACAGAAATAGCGTTGTCCGAGTTTGTCAGTAAGTATGAAATCAATAAAACTGATTTTGAAAAGTTAAACAAGCGTTTGAGTGAATTGCCATTTGATTCTTCTAGAAAATTAATGAGCACAGTGAATAACTATAAAGGTGGACGAATCGCATTCGTAAAAGGCGCAGTAGATGTGCTTATAAGTAAATGTTCGTCTGTGCTTGAAAATGGCCAAGAAAAACCTTTGACAGAGGAATATCTAAATAAAATTTTATCCGCAAACACAGAGATGGGCTCGAAAGCTTTAAGAGTGTTGGGTTTTGCTATTAAAAAACTAGAAAAGAGCGATAAATTTCTGGAAGAAAACTTAACTTTTGTCGGTATGGTCGGAATGATTGACCCGCCTAGAAAAGAAGTAAAAGATGCTGTCGACAAATGCAGAACGGCAGGGATGAAGCCTATTATGATTACGGGTGACCATAAAGATACCGCTTTTGCCGTGGCCAAAGAAGTGGGAATATTATCAAATAAGAATCAAATAATAACCGGTCAAGAACTTGACAATATTTCAAATGAAAAGTTTGCTGAAATTGTCGAACAGTTTAGTGTTTTTGCACGAGTAAGTCCTGAACATAAAGTGAGAATAGTCGAAGCTTTGAAAAAAAAGGGGCATATTGTGGCTATGACGGGCGACGGGGTAAATGATGCCGCAAGTATGAAAAAAGCAGACATCGGAATTGGTATGGGAATTACAGGAACCGATGTTACCAAGCAAGTTGCTGATTTGATGCTGACAGATGATAATTTTGCAACAATCATAGTCGCCGTTGAAGAAGGCAGAAAGGTTTATAAAAACATTCAGAAAACTGTCAAGTTTTTATTTTCTGCGAATATGGGGGAAATTTTGGCATTATTTCTTGCAACCATCATTTTTCCTCAATACACATTTATGTTGCCAGCACAAATTCTCTTTATAAATTTGATTACTGATTCTTTACCAGCTATTGCATTAGGCGTAGAACCAGCTGAAAGCAATTTAATGCTTGATCCTCCTAGACAAAAAAGTAAAGGGCTTTTCAGCGATGGAAATGGTTTAGTAGTTATAATTATGGGCATTGTTCAGACATTGTTAACTCTTTCGTCCTTTATTATCGGCTTAAAAATTTACAATGAAAATATTGCTATGAGTATGGCATTTTACACTTTAAATATAGTGCAATTCTTTTACTTGTTATCTATAAGAACCGAAAAAGTGATTTTTAAATCAAATCCTTTCCAAAATAAATTTATAATCGGTTCGGTTATATTCGCTGGTGGGCTTCTAGCTTTTATTGCTTTAACTCCTTTTCATCAGATATTAGGTCTCGCAACATTGAACGGTTTTGAGTGGGCTTATATCTTTATGGTTTCCATAGTTATGCTGGTTGCCAGCGAGTTGTGTAAGTGGGGTTTGCGTGCTTATAAGAAAAAACAATCAAAAATAAAATAGTTTGCTTTTTTTACAAATTGTGATAAACTTATCATATGATTGAAGATATTTTTAAAAATATGTCCTTTTTCAAAAACTTCTTAAGCTCTATTAATGACGGAGGGCGTATTTTTTCATATCTTATTGTCAGCAAAGATGCTTATTCCGCAAACACAGTTGCAAAGTTGATGGCACAAGCATTACTCTGCCACAATATGTGCGGTACCTGTGAGAATTGTAAAAAGGTGTTGGTTAATTCTCACCCTGATGTTAAGCTGTTCCCTGAAAAAGACAGATTAGTTGTCGAAGACAGCAAAAAAATTGTTGATGAAAGTTATGCAAAACCAATTATGGCTGATAAAAAAGTTATAATTATAAAAAACATCGAAGACGCTACTGAAGAGGCCCAAAATAAATTGCTTAAAAGTCTGGAAGAGCCAAACCAAAATGTATATTATCTGTTAACTTCTTCTTTTGAAGAAAAAATTTTGCCGACTATAAAATCTCGATGTTTTAAAGTGGAGATACCTTTTATTAATAGTGCGGAAATTCTCCCACTTTTAAAGGGACAAAACAAGGAGCTCGCAATTGCGATAGGGAATGGATTTTTAGCTAAAACAATTGAACTCGACAAAAACGAACAATTAGTTGATATAACTCATCTTGCTGTCTCATTGATTACTGAATTAAATTCAAGTAAACAGGCTGTCGTTTGGTCAAAAAGACTTTTAGAACAAAAACAAAATTTTCAATTGATCTTGGAAATTTTTGGATTGATTTTAGAAGATGCTTTATCTTTAAAAATTAATAAACAGGCGAACATACATTTGAATAGTCTGTTTAAAGAAATTCAATTTATTGCTCGTGATTTTTCGATAAAATGTTTGACAGGTCTTGCTGGACTAATCATTGATGTTATGAAAGAGCTGACTTATAATGTCAACCTTTCGCTTGTTGTAGACAATTTTATTATGAATATTTTGGAGGTTAAGTATTTATGCAAATAGATGTTGTAGGTGTACGCTTTCGTAAAGGGGTCACAACATATTCTTTTAGTCCTAATGGGGTAAATTATAAAAAAGGTGATATGGTCATTGTTGAAACAGAAAGAGGAAATGACCTCGCAAAAGTTGTTGAAGATGTTAAAATGATTGATGGAGAGGCACTTTCTGACCCATTAAAAAATGTGCTTCGCAAGGCGACCGAAGATGAAATAACCAATGCTGATAAGTTTGATAAAGAATGTGCTAAAAATTTACCAGAAATTATAAATTTAGCTAAAGAAAGCGGGTTAGATATGAAAATAATTTCTGTTGAATCAAATTTTGATGGAACAAAAATGACCGTCAATTTTACATCAGATGGCAGAGTCGATTTTAGAGCGTTTGCTAAAAAATTAGCAGAAAGATTTAAAACTAGAATTGAATTGCGCCAAATAGGACCTCGAGATGCGGTGCGTTTAATGGGCGGAATTGGTCCTTGTGGTAAAGTTTGTTGTTGTGCGCAAGGTTTTGGGCAAAGTGATCATATCTCAATTAAAATGGCAAAAAACCAAAACTTATCTTTAAATCCAAATTCTATCAGTGGACTTTGTGGCAAGCTTTTGTGCTGTTTGGCATACGAAAATGAGGAATATATAAACGCTATAAAGGAAATGCCGGCAGTTAATTCTTATGTCTTAACACCAGACGGACGAGGAAAAGTTGTTTATAATGATATCTTCAAAAAGATTGTCAATGTCAAATTTGAAAATGAAAGCATAACAGAAATAAAGGAATATAATCTCGATGCAATTAAATTTGAAAAAAAATGAAAGACTGGATGACCTGCAGTTTAATAATTTAATGCTGGTACAAAACATAGATCTCTACGCTTTTACTTCAGACGCCGTAGTGCTGGCAAATTTTTTAAAAATTAAAAGAGGCGAAACAGCTGTAGAAATAGGAATCGGCAGTGGCGTGATTTCCATTCTTGCGACTCAAAAAACAAATGTAAAAGAAATTTTTGCCTTTGAAGTCCAAAAAGAATTGTACGATTTGGCGATTAAAAATGTAGAGCTTAATAAAATTAACAACATAACAGTTTATAACGATGATATAAGAAATTTTAAAAACAATATTATTCCAGAAAGTATAGATGTTGTTTTTTCCAATCCGCCTTATAAAAAAACTTCATACCAAAATGTCAACAAAAGCAAGGCCATTGCAAGACACGAACAATATTTACCTTTGAGTGACTTGTGTTTAACGACTTCAAAAATTTTAAGATATGGCGGAAGAGCTTATTTTGTTTATGATGCCGATCGTGCTTGTGAAATGATTGCGGAACTAAAAAAGAACAATCTTGAACCAAAGAAAATGTTTTTTACGCAAAACGGCCGAGGGAAAGTCATCTTGTTTTTGGTAGAGGCTGTGAAGGGTGGTAAACCAGGCGTTAAAGTTTATCCAAATTTAATTACAAATGATTTGAATGGTAAGTATTTATCAACAGTTAAAAACTACAGATTAAAAAAAAAAAGTTTTAGTGTTTAATAATTAATGCTAGTTTTCGAATTAAAACTAGCTTTTTTATTATGAAAATTGTTGTGTAATTGTGTAAAACCTATTTTTTTTATAATTTTTTAGTATTGTAGTAAAATATTGTTGAAAAATTTAGAAAAAAACAAGAAAAGCTATTGACAATATTTCAATATAGTTATAAAATGGCTTTGTTTTTTTTAAAAAAGGAGAAATGTTATGGAAGTGCTAAAAAAAGGCTTGTTAGGATTTTATTTTGAAGATGAAAAGGGTAGAAAAACGGGATACTATTCCTCTGTTGAAAAAACAGAAGATGGCTTTTATATACTTAAAGATATCAAATCACCGTTAGTTTATTTTAGGGATTTGTTAGGGAATTTGTCTTTTCAAAAAACACAGATGGGAAGAACTCTCTTCAAATATTCAAATGGCCAGCTGTCTTTTGAAGAGGCTTTGAGAGTGGCAGGCGGTGATATAAGATTTTTAGAGTTTGCAAAAAGATGTGAGGCTAAAAATATTATGGATAATCTTCCTGCTCTTGACAGCGCGTTCAACGAAATAAATAAAAAATGGGCAGAGATTGAGAAAAAGTGCAAAGATACATTTGCTCGTTGTCAGTTAGAAAGAGAAGTAAAAAAAGAACGAGACAAAATTAGAAAAGATAATGAAAGAAAACAAGCAACAGAAAGAAAGAAAGCTCGGGAGAGGGCTTTAAATGAAAGAGTAAATTACGAGAGTTCTATTAAATATACACCTATAGTTGACAGCGTAGCGGGAACAAAAGAGAACAGTATGACATTGAACAGAAAGTAGACAGCACTCTGTGTGGAGTAGTTTTAAAATTTCTATAACTAAAGGGTATGCGAAATAAATATAAGCGACCCTTTATTTTTTAATTTTACAAATTTTGTCGTGATTTTGCCTAAATTTTTCTCATATTATTCTACAAAGTAGACAGGCGAATATAGCTCCAATTATCGAAGCTATTAATGCGCAAGGAATCGCATAGCCGAGTTTTTTTATTTTCGTTTGAGATAAATATATCGTTGCTACATAAAAAATGGTTTCACTGCAACCAAGAATTACGCTTGCGCATCTTCCTATATAAGAATCAGGGCCGTACACAGCGAACACATCATTTAACAGAGCATAACTACCCGAACCGGTAAAGGGTCTTAACAAGATTAATTCACAAAGCTCTGGTGGAATTCCTAAAAAATTAAAGACTGGCGCAAGACATTTTGCCAAAAATTCTGTTGCACCGCTTACTCTTAAAAGTGCCACAGCAATCATTATACAAGCGATATAGGGGAAGATTTCAACAACTAATTTAATCGCCCCTTTTGCGCCTTTAACAAAAGTGTCGTAAGTGTTTATTTTTTTAAAAAAACCATAGAGAAACAAACCTATGAATAATATGGGAAGAATATATATGCTCAATGTTTTTTCCCTTTTATTTTTTGTTTTATTTTGTCACAAAGAAAAACTAGACTAATTCCTACAGTTAAAGTTACAACAGTTGCTAAAATCGTAGGCAATATAATGTCAGAAGGGTTCGAACTGCCTGCACTGGCTCGAAGTCCGATTACTGTACTTGGCAAAAGTTGAATTGATGTTGCATTAACGACGACAAGCATAATAATTGAAAATGTTGCCACGCCTCTTCCATTATCGAGCGCTTTCATCGCTTTTATTCCCATAGGCGTCGCAGCATTTCCCAAACCCAATATGTTCGCAGACATATTAAGAGCGATCATTTTTTCTATTTCTTCGTTGTCAATTCGGAAAAGTTTTTTAATGATAGGGCGAAGAGCCCTTGCTATTTTTTTGCTCAAACCTGTTGCTTCCACGATTTCTAAAATGCCAAGCCATACCGCATACACGGCACACAACTCGATGCACAAAGTTAAAGCTTCCGTTGAAGCGTCTATCATAGTTGATAAAGTTGCTCCAGGGTTTATATATAGCAATATTGCTAAAGAAACGAGCATCATAAAAAGCCAAATTTTGTTCATTAACAGTAATATATGCCTTTGCTCAATATTTCTTGACAAAGCTTTGGCGAAGTGTTAGCATATAACTATGTTTGTAGATGCTCATGCGCACCTTTATGATGGTGATGTTAAATTAATAATTGAAAATGCTAAAAATAATCTTGTGCAAAAAATAATTTGTGCTTCTTCTGACATTGAAACTATGCAAAAAGCCGTTGCAATTTCAAATGAAAACGAAGGCGTGTTTGCGACAATAGGAATTCACCCGCAAGATGCGGAGCAATTTTCTGCCGAAATTGAAATTTTTATGAAAAAACTTGCTAAAAATCCAAAAGTAGTGGCAATCGGAGAGATAGGGCTTGACTATCATTATGATGGGCCAGCTCACGATTTGCAGAAAAAAGTGTTTCGTGCGCAGTTGAAAATTGCTTATGAACTTAAAAAACCCATTCAAATTCATATAAGAGATGCAATGAGCGATGCACTAAACATTTTGTCCGAAAATAAAAAATTATTGAAATATGGTGGGGTTGTTCATTGCTTTAACGGGTCAAAAGAGGATGCTGAAAAAATTATCGGGCTAGGCTTAGATTTTACTATTGGCGGGGTATGTACTTTTAAAAATGCGAAGTCACTACAAGAAACATTAAAATTTTTGCCATTAGAAAAAATTATGCTAGAAACGGACAGCCCATATCTTGCACCAGAACCGGTTCGTGGAACAAAAAACGAGTCAAAAAATATACCATATATCGCTCAAAAAATAGCTGATTTGAAGGGTATTGATATACAAGAGGTGGCCCGACAAACGACTAAAAATGTTGAGAGGGTTTTTAAAATATGACAACTTTTCAATTTAAAAAGAAATATGGCCAAAACTTTTTAAGTGACCCGAATTTATTGCGGGGTATTTGTTGTGATGCTGGTTTGACCTGTGATGACAATGTCCTTGAAATAGGCGCAGGAGCTGGTGCATTGACAAAACAAATCTGTTCTATTGCAAAAAATGTGGTCTCCTTTGAAATTGACAAACAGCTTGAAAATGTTTTGAGAGACCTGAATTGTAAAAATTTAACATTAATTTTTGAAGATGTTTTAAAGGTTCCAACAAATGAGATTGAGGCTTATTTTAACGGAAGCTATAAGATAGTTGCTAATCTTCCATATTATATTACGACGCCAATCATTTTCAAATTTTTAAAAGAGGCAAAAAAACTTGTGTCTTTAACTATAATGGTGCAAAAGGAAGTTGCTGAAAGAATCTGCGCAAAACCGGGCGAAAAAAATTATGGTTTATTAAGCGTTAGTTGTGCTTACTTTGGACAGGCTAACATTATGAGAAATGTTTCCCGAAAAATGTTTTTCCCTCAACCAGATGTCGACTCTTGTGTTGTGAACTTGCAAATACAAAAAAAAGATGAAACAGTAAATCAAAAATTGTTTTTGGAAGTGATAAAAGCCTCATTTAAAAGTCGCAGAAAAACACTACTCAATAACTTGGCGGAGGCATTTAAATTAAAAAAATCAAAATTTAGCGAATTGAAATTTGACTTATCAAAAAGAGCAGAAGAATTGTCTGTTGATGAATTTATAAATTTGACCAAAGCAATTGAAAAAATTATTTAGGTGGAAGACTTGTTATCGTGTTAATCGAACAATATATATGCCATAGCAGTGATTTAAGCTCCGCTATTTCCCTCGGAGTTTTGTTTCGACAGAGTTCCACTGCAATGGCTGTTGAAAGGTAAACAAATTGGGTCGGTGGGATTTCGTTCATCATTCATTATTTATGTTATTTCTTTTCGCAAGTTTACTTATTTTAATTTTTTTAATTTTTGTATGCTTCATAGTGTAAATCTTTATACAAAATAATTTTTTTATGCTATACTGAAACATAAAAGGTGAATTTATTATGGAAAATAACGACAGAGATTTTAAGCAGGAATTTTTAGATATCTTTTTTGATAATATAGATCGTGATGGAGCCGACAAACTTTTAGAGTGGTTGGAGCGTTCAGATTTTTTCACAGCACCAGCCAGCACAAAGCATCATAGTTGCCAACAAGGTGGACTTTGTATGCATTCTGTTTTGGTTTATTACAGATTTTTAAAAATTTTAAATGCCGAGTTTGGCAATAAGTGGCAACAGAAAATAAGCACAGAAAGTGTGGCAATTATCTCGCTGCTACACGATGTGTGCAAAGTTGGTTATTATGTTACCGACTTTAAAAATGTGAAAGATGAAAATGGAGTGTGGCAAAAGGTTCCTTATTTTAGAGTAGAGGACACGCTTCCTTATGGACACGGAGAAAAAAGCGTTTATATAATAAGTTCGTTTATAAAGCTTTCACGAGAAGAGGCAATGGCTATAAATTGGCATATGGGCGCTTTCGATGAGAGAGCAAAAAGTGGCATTCTTTCACAAGCTTTCAGGAATTACCCGATTGCATTATTATTTCATATAGCTGATTTGCAATCCACATATATGGATGAAAAGATTTAATTTTTAAAATTACATATCAGAAGCTTTATAAAAGCTTATCAATAAAAATAATAAAGTTCAACAAATATTATTTTTACAGTTATGGATTTTGAATTTTTAAATCATTAGTGCGATGGCGGGATTTTGATTGCAAAAATATTTAATCAAGAGATTGACTTAAATGAAACTTTGTCTTTTTCAATATTTTTTAAAAAAATAGAAAACCCTATTGACAAATGTATCAATTTTGTTTATAATTTTACAAACAATCATTAAGGAGGAGAAAAATATGGGTAGAATAGGTTATGTTGGTGGGGGGGCTTCATATTCAGGTGCATTTACTGAAGAGTTAGAAAAAGTAGAAGATTATGTCAAAAACTGTCTTGCTGAAGCAGATTCATATTGGGTCCTTCGGGGGAAAGGGAAGTTTAAGGACAGTTGCAATGAATTGCTTGATCAAATAAAAAATGTTAGAAGACTATTGGACGACGCTTGTTTTAATTTGTCCGGTTCTTGGGGCGAAATTGGTAGAGTTTTGCGCGAGTATAATGACGCTGTTAAAGAATTTAATACTAAACTGGATGCTGTAGTAAGAGAAGGCTTTACTCTCCCGACAGTTTCTTCGCCAGCAACATTTATTGTACCACCTGGTGGGAAAATTGCTGAGATTAAGAAAGGGGTGCTTGAAAAAAATGTGCTTCTTGCTAATGTTGAAACTCATGCGAAGAGTTCAGGAGACATCGCAGATGTTTTGGAAAAAACAAAAGAGGCGATAGAGAAGGCTAAAAATAAAGAAGATGCAGATGCTTCAACATCAACAACAGAGTGGGAAAAGAAAAAGCACGAGACTTTTGCGAAGATTTATGGAAAAGAATTCGATGTGGCAAAAGAAGACAAAGAGACCGTTGAGAAGTGTGTCGATGATTTTGAAGCCTTGCAAAGAAAGTTGAAGGATTTAAGAGGCACCGAAACTGACATTGACAGTACTCTTGATAAAATAAAAAACAAAGCTGCTTCGATTTTCGATACATTGTCTAACCTTTTTGCAAACAAAGGTCGAAACCCAATATTGCAGAGAAAATATTTAAAAAGGGTAAAAGAATGCGCAGAAGGCTTGGGTGCATCCGGCGTAACAACTTTGCTGTCAGCCGGAACTGATAGTCTTTCGAGCGATGCTGACTGGGCGCAGTGCAATGTGGATTATGGAGAGTTTTTCCTATCTCATGGATCATATTATGGGTTTATTAATTACTTGCTAGGCCGAAAGAATAGAGTGGAAGCTGACAACGGAAATTTGGAACCTATGAAATCAACCGCCAGAGGCAGAAAAAAGAAAAAAATTCAAGCAAAAATAAAGATTAACGGCCAGTATATTACTGAATTAGAAAAAGAAATCAGAGCAATTAAAACGGCTGTTTTGAAGGGATTCGAAATAATTGAAAAAGCCTACACTTCAAGCAAAGATGATTTGAAGAGAGACGGAAAACATTTTTACAATCCTTTTAATGAAGAGAAGTTGGATGCTGGTGAGAAATTAGAATTAATAATTTCTGACTTTTTATTCAACAATAAATATAATGTGTCTTATAAAAACAATTATTTTAGAGGTATCCACGGCGATGTTCCTACTTCGCCAGATGAGCTTTATGAAATTTATAAAAGTGCACAAAAAGCAACAAAAAGATCTGTTATTAAAAAAAATATAATAATAGCAGTTGCTATAATAGCCGGTGCTACACTACTCGCAGGTGGCGTGCATGATATAGCACAAGCTATCAAAGACCACGGGCAAACCACAGTTGATGGGGACTCAAATTCTTCGCAAATACAAAGCCCAACGGAAAACGAAACTTTTGAAAAGATAGATTTCAATTTTAGTGGTGAACAATTAAAAGATATTAAAAGCGATCTTGTAAATTCGAACATTATTCTTTCTAGCACCGAGATAAATGGAGTTAAAGAAATTGCATATACAGAAGACGGTTGCTATTTGTACTTGATTTCATCAGATAACAAAATTATAGAAATTAAAAGTGCGACTACGAAGGAAGATCTTCAGGTGTTAGACAATGGCCAATATACTGCCAAAGATTTGGTGGATGTTGTTATCGCTGGGGTTAACTCTCGTTCGGCAAAAAGAAATCTTATTGGTATAAACACCCAATATCCAGAGCTTGCAGGTAGTGTTTTGGCACATATTGATGAAAAAGATGTTGATCTTTATGCTTATGTTGACAATACTCATAGCAGACAAGGAGATTCTGGTTCAGTTGATGTGGTAGTTTTTGGTAAATCAACGACCTATGTTTTTGAAGATGTCGTATCCTACAAAACTAGTGAAGGGTTCACAATTGGCTCGCAAGCAGAATTGCTGACGAGTATCAATAACGATTTGGCTAACAAGTCGACTAATTTTTCTGGAACTATTGATTACAACTTCTCTGCACCTAGTTCAAGTATGGCGAGTGCTTCAATAAAAGATACGGTTGATGATTTAATAGCTTTGATGCCAGAAGAGTCTGATCAAATCGGCAACGCGTTAGGAAGATAAAATATTTATAAAATAAGTTTTTTTAAAACTTGTCAAGCACATTTTAATTGCTATTTTTAAAAACAAAAAAACCGAACAATGTGTTCGGTTTTTTTTGGTGGAGAATATCGGAATCGAACCGATGACCTCCTGCTTGCAAGGCAGGCGCTCTAGCCAGCTGAGCTAATCCCCCGTAGTTCAATGCTTTGTAAATATAACACACAAAATTTGTTTTGTCAAGGATTTTTTAATACTTTTAAAAAATATATTTGTTTGTAAACGCTTCAAATTCTGTGTAGTCTTTTTTTATTTTACTATAATAAGCTTTAAAATTTAATTAATTTAATCGAGTTAATTTTTTCAATGTTTTTTTTACGAAAAATGTTGGCTTTTGTAATTTATTTTGCTATAATGTAAAAAATATATAATACATCTATATAAAGAATTAGAGTATAGCTTCGATTAATTAAGTGCCAAATTATATTTAGGAGTCGTGGGTGAAAAGTTTATTGCTTGAAGGTTTCTGGACGCAAATAACTGATTTCATAACTGGGTTTTTTGCTTTAATACCTCAGTTTATGTATTTCTTTTACACCTGTATTGCTAGCTTGGTCGATTTGTGCCAAGTCTTGATGCGTAAACTTGCCGGACTTGATGCCTATTATGTCAATGGGGCAGAGGTTGAGGGAGATGTTTTGAGTAGCATTGTTAACAATATTTTGGGACTCAATGGTACTTATTCTGCGCTTACAACAGTTTTTTGGTCACTTGTTATTTTCGGAGTTATAGTATTAATTATAACTGTCATTATTTCCATCATAAAATCTCAATATAATTATGATTCAAAAAAATCTCATCCAAAATTTATTATTGGTCAGGCTTTAAAGGCTTTGGCCAATTTTGCTGTTGTTCCTATTTGCGTTATTTTTGGAATTTTACTATCTAATGTGCTTTTACAAGCTTTAGATGACATAACTTCTCAAAGTTCCGATGCCAAATTAGAACAGATTTATGCGAGCTCATCTGCATCTTACAATACCTATTTTTCTGCAAGTGAGGGCGAAAATGAGAGACTTACATATTATTCTTTTGATTTTTTTGGCTCAAACATTCCTACTGCACACCAAACATTTTCAGGTATGATTTTTCAATCAGCTGCTTACGAATGCAATAGAGTCAGGTATGGTGGGTTTTCTGCTGAAAAGGCCGGAGATGCTTGGTCAGATTTGGGAATTTTTAATTCAAATTTATCATCTGATGACGAAAAAACAGAAGCTGTGGCAAGTATGATTGACTTTGCCTTTGCCAATAACTTAAAAACAGTTGAACGACATACTGCAAGCGTATTAAAATCCGAATCCGCCTTGCTTATTTCCTCTTTTAGATATTTGCAAAGCGCAGTTTGGTATTTAGGTACGATAAATTTTAACAATTTCTCCAAATATAATGTAGGGCTTGTTTGGTATTATTACAACCTCTGGTCTTTTAATTTCCTCGTTGGCTTTGTTGCAATTATTTTTGCCCTGTCAATTATGGGTTCAATTGTTTTGGGCTTAATGGCGAGAATTGTTGAGTGCGTCGCTTTATTTTTAGTTTATGGACCGGTCATTGGCGTAACGCCACTTGATAACGGATCGGCATATAAATCTTGGAAAAAAACTTTTATAGAAGATGTTTTATTAGCTTTTAGTTCAGTTATCGGTTTTAATTTGCTGTTCCTATTTCTTCCTTATTTTCAAGCCATTTCTTTCTTTTCTGCAAGCAAACCAGTTCTCAACTACATAATGAACACCATTGTCATTCTTATTTTGCTTTCAGCCATTAAAAGTTTAATTGGTTTGCTTTCGTCTTTCACCGGGGGTGGAGATGCGACTAACAAAGGTTCATCAGTCAAAAGTGAATTGGGGAAACCTTTAAAAAGTGCTATTGGCAAAACCGCAACACTTGCAGTCGTTGGTGCAAAGGTTATGAAATTTATTCCTGGATTGAATGCGGTGGGTGGCGCTATTTCTAAACTATCAAAAAAAGTCTCTGATAAATTTAAACAATATGCAAAAAACAGAGCCGCTGGTGGCAAGACAACCCCTGTTTCTCAATCCATTTATGACAATATTCTAGGCGAAAATCAAAAAGAGCAAGAAAATTTAGAAAATGAAAACAAAAACTTGAAAGACGAACTCGCAAAAGAGACAAAATCCGAAGACGATTATAGAAAAGCTGAAGCGGATGAAATGGCCGCCGCCGACAGAGACAATGTTGCAGCAACAGGAGCTCGTGCCAGAGAAGACTCGTATCGGGAGAAGGCTAACAGGTTTGAAGCTGAACTCGATGACATAAACAGGCAGATTGCAGACAAAGAAAGAGAACTCAGAATGGCTGTAGATCTTGCCGAAAAGCGTAGATTGGGCGCAGAAATACGAAATTTAACAAGAAGAAAAAACAATAGGACATCAGATAGAGATGTTTACAGAAGTTTGCAGGAAAGCGCTAAACGACACGCAGAGAAATTCGAAGCATCTATGACTCATCATCGTGAACAGGCTGCATTTTTTGGAGGTCAAGCCGACCGTCTAAGAGAAATTAATGATAAAATTGCTGGGAACGAGAGCAGAATCGAAGCTTTAAAACAGGAAAGAGAAGCTATGCCTGATCGATATAAAGTTGTTGATTCACCTCATAACAGAAAAATCCTCAAAGACACCGTGAACATAGGAGGCCAAGTCATAAGGACAGCGGGGTCAGTTATCGGATTTAATGAGTTTTTTAAAGCTTTAAAATCTGAAACAGAGGCGATTGATTCTGCAAAAATCGTTTTTCGAGATTTCGCACAAACCGTGTTGGGAAGAGATGTTTCGCAGAAAAAGACTTTCATAACTTCCAAAGAGGCAGAAAAAGTTGAAAAAAGTGAGAAAAAACAAAGAAAAACATTATCTCTTCACACTGTAAGTGATTCAATGAGACGACAAGCAGAAGCATTAAGTCAAGCTTTGAGAGATATAAAAAAGTAAAAAAATAATTAAAAGGAGCAATGCGTGGTAAACACGAGTTCAATGTTAGCGGATATCTGGACAAAAATCGGTGACATTTTCACTGGGTTTTTTGCTATCATTCCTCAAGCTATGTATTTGCTCTATGCCTCGATGGCAAGTATTTTAGATATGTTCCAGTTCTTATTTAGAAAGCTTGTCGGACTTGATGTTTATTATTTTAATGGTGTGGAAAGAGATGGAGATTTAATTGTAGATTTCATCGAAGGCATTTTAGGGATAAACAAAGAATATTCAGCTTTAAATACTGTTTTTTGGTCACTTGTTGTTTTTGGCATCATCGTTCTTTTATTATCAACCATTTTTGCGGTTTTAAAAGCACAATATAATTATGATGGAGCCAAATCATCTCCGTTCGCAATAATAAGAAAAGCGATCAAAGCAGTTTTTACACTTGTCCTTGTTCCGGTTTGTTCACTTTTGGGGCTTTATCTTTCACAGGCGTTGTTTAAAGCTGTTGATTCATTTACGGGACAAAGTGCAGACGAATATATCGAAGAAGTTTTTGAAAATGAAGCTATTGGCAAGCTTTCTTATGGCACTGGGCCGGCTAGTATAAAATACTATTCTTCATACGATTTCTTTGGCGAAAGAGAATGGACAAACACTTTAACTTTTTCAGGAGTTATGTTCGATGTTTGCGGATATAACGCAAATCGTGTTAGATATGGTGCTTATACTCCAAACACGGAGAGCTGGGACAATATGGGTATATTTTATTCGCAAAATGCCGGGGAGGATGCTGTTGAAACCGTTGCCGAACAGATTGACTTTGCTTTTAAGAACAGTTTAACTCTTATCGATTCACAAGGAGTTTCAATTAAAGGTGATGAAGCTGCGGCAGCTATTGCCTCCACTCTGTCCTATGGCCCAAGTGCCACATTTGCACTCGGACTTACGAATGTGAAATTTTTCTCTAAATATAATGTTGGGCTTGTTTGGTATTATTACAATCTGTGGTCGTTTAATTTCATTATAGGTATTTTAGGGATTATAATTTGCTTGACACTTTTTACCAATATATTGTCAGGACTTATTATTAGGTTGTTTATAGTTAGTGCATTATTTTTAATTTATCCACCAATTGTCGGGTTAACACCATTTGATGATGGGAATGGCTACAAATCTTGGCGTCAAAACTTTATATCATATTTAATATCCGCTTATTTCACCGTCGTAGCTATGAATATAATGTTTGCAATATTGCCATTCTTTTTAGGTATATCATTCTTTAATATCGCCCTTCTAGATGGAATACTAAACCTGTTTTTTATAATAGCAGGTTTAACTATGGTAAAAAGATTTATATCTATCTTAACTAATTTGGTTGGAGCAAAAGGTATTGATGGTATTGGGCAAAGTGCAAAAAGTCAAATCTCAAAATCTGCACTAGCGGGAGCAGGTTTGACTGCTGGGTTATTAGGAGCATCGGTAGGAGCTTTTCGGTTGACAAATAAAGCTGTTGGTGTAGTAACAGACAAAGTAAAAAAGGGTGGTTATAAACTTGCTGATAAGTTTTCAAAAACAAAAACTTATGAAAAGATGAAAAATTCGAAATTTGCTAGAGCTATGTCAAAAGGTAACGAAAAGATTGACACCTTTATAGAAAACACTGGAGTAAAATTTAGTAATGCTTATCAAAAATTAATTGATAAAGCAACTCCTGTTGTTGCAAAAGTGAAAGATTTTGCTAAAAAACCTATTGTTAAAAAGATAGCTAAATTTAGTGGCGCCTATTTGGGTATTCCTGTTGATTTGCACGATGAAGAAGACTACGAAGATTATGTAGATCCTGTTACCGGGGAAACAAAACAGGCGTTAAAGCAAACCGAGGAAGAAAAGCGAAATAATGCTCCAAGAAAATTTAAGCCATCTCATAAACAAATGCTTAAAAATCATTTGCTGGATATCAGCAGAGCTACATTTAAAGGCATAGGTTCAATCCTTGGCTTTAAGAGTGCTTTAGACAAGTTTGTTAGCGATTCAAATGTTGATTTCTTAAAAGGCCAGATTAATGATTTCGCACAGGAACTTAAGGGCGAAGAAAGTAAGGCAGTGTTTAAAACAAGCAAACAAAAGAAAAAAGAAGAAGAAGCTTATGAAGAAATGGTCGAGCCGGTAGATTTCGATTTTGAGCCAGATGTCGCAAAAAGAGCTTTAAATCAAATCGATGAACTTATAAAAGATGTCGCATTGCACCCAGATGACTACAAATTGCCGTAAAAGGTTGTATTGTTAACATAATTCTGTTATAATTGAAGAAAGGAGAAAAAATGAATATTTCATTATTAGGCGACTGGTTTGATAATTTGGTGAATTTCATAGTTGGTTTTTTTGCATTCATTCCGCAAGTAATCTATTTTCTTTATGCATCAATTGCCAGCCTTTTAGATTTGTTACAAAGCCTATTGAGAAAATTGGCAGGCTTAGACGTTTACTATGTAAACGGTCAAGCGCAGTCTGGCGATATTCTGTATGAATTTATTCAAGGCATTTTAGGAATAAATAATGATAGTTCATATTCTATACTTTCTACTATATTTTGGTCTTTTGTAATCTTTGGCGTTATACTTTTAATTTTAAGTACTATTGTTTCTATCATAAAAGCACATTACAATTATGATGCCAACAACTCTCACCCTCTAAAAATATTTTACAGTTCGTTAAAATCATTTTCACTTATTGTTATCGTTCCAATAGTGTCATTGTTAGGCATTATGCTCGCACAAATTTTGCTTCAAACTGTGGACAGAATAACTACTTCGGCATCTTCTTCCTCGATTGACGATGTTTTTTCGACAACAACGGTAAATAGTGAAACTAACGAAGCACAAACGGTATCTTTTGCACGAGAAAAATTCGAGATGGGAACAAGTTCTACCGGTTACGAAACCTATGCCCGTTACGATTTCTTTTCATACGGTGATTATACGACTTCTTCGACATTCTCTGGAATGCTATTCAATATAGCAGCTTATTCGTGTAATCGTGTAAGGCTTGGGCACTATTCTGTGTTAACCGCTCCTGGCGATGATTTGTGGGATAATCAAGGAGTGTTCTATGTTTCAAACTCTTCTGATAGAGAAGCGTTAGCTACACAAATTGATTATGCGTTTGTTAATAATTTAAAGCTAAAAAATGATAATGCAAAAGAAAATAATATTACTATTGATGGTAAAGAGTCTGCATTTTTAGGGCCAGCATTTGCTTTTGGGTACAGTGCTGCTGTAGGTTTGCAACTTATAAATGTAAGAAGTTTTTCTAAATTTAATGTCGGCGCAGTTTACTACTACTATGATTTATGGGCTTTTAATTATCTGCTTGGTTTTGCGGGTATTATTATTGCAGCAACGCTTTTAGGGAATATTGTTTTTGGACTAATTGCGAGATTATTGCAAGTTGTGGCTTTATTTTTGGTTTTTCCTGCGCTAATAGGTATTATGCCTCTTGATTCCGGTTCTGCTTTTGGGAGCTGGCGTAAACAATTTATAAGTGACATTTTAATGGCTTTTGGTGCTGTTGTAGGTATGAACATATTTTTCTCAATATTGCCATTTTTCCAAACCATTTCTTTCTTTAATATCAAACTAGTCGACAACATTGTTAATATGGTTATAGTTTTGGCGGGGCTGACATTAGTTAAAAAATTTATTTCGCTGACCTCAAAGTTCGTGGGTGGTTCAGATGCCAACGAAACTGGGCAAGCGGTTATGGCTGATGTTAAGAACACAGCTATGAAGGGTTTGGCAGGCGCACTTACATTAGCTGGGGTTGGAGCAGCAACTTTTGTGCCTGTTGCCGGAATGATGCGACACGGAGCTGGGCTTATTAAACGAGGTGCAAGTAGCGTTGGAACAAAAGTCGCAGATGCTTATTACAGAAAACACGACCCAAGTCTTGATACTAAGGAGAAAAGAGAAAAAGCAAGAGAGGACAATAAAATCCGAAAAACCTTGGGACTTGCTGACGGCGCAGTTATTAGCGACAGAGACAGAAAAGAATATGAGGATTACAAAAAACTTGACCGAAAAGGCAAAAGAGATGTTCGTGCAATTCTTAAGCCTGGACCATTCTCTCTTGGCGTAGGATTAGACCCAAGTGGAAGTGCAAGAGATAGAGATGCCC
>CALWII010000028.1 GCA_944380695.1 uncultured Clostridia bacterium
CTTCTCGCATCAAACTTATCACAAATCAATGAAAATTATATCAGAGAAAAAGAGTTCGAATTAGGGTTAATTGAAAAGTCGTTGCAAAATTTAGACCCCGCATCTATTTTAAAAAGAGGCTATGCAAAAGTTCAACAAAACGGCAAAGTTGTTGACAACGCGACAAATGTTGTGTTATCATCAAAGTTAGAAATTATTCTTTATAATGGTAAAATTATTGCACAACCGGAAGAGGTGAAAAATGTCTGAAAAATTAACTTATGAACAAGCGATTGAAAGATTATCACAAATAAACCAACAACTATCTTCACAAATTATTTCACTTGACGAAGCATCAAAATTATTTGAAGAAGGCGAAATGTTGCTCAAATTCTGCTATGATAAATTAAAGGTTGTTAAGGGGAAAATGCTAACTATAAAAAATTCATTAGATGGATTAAAATTGGAGGAAGAATTATGAAACTTTCAAAACTTGTTGGGGAAAGATTAAAAGATGCTCCTGCTGGTGCTAGTTCAAAAAGTCATTCATACTTGATAAGGGCAGGATACATAAAGCAAGTTTCTAACGGCATTTATACTCTTCTTCCACCAGCTCAAAGAATAAATAACAAATTACAACAAATCATACGAGAAGAGATGGACACTCTTGATGGGCAAGAGTGTTTATTCCCAGTTGTTATGCCAAGAGAACTTTGGGAGCTTTCTGGAAGATACAGTTCAATAGCAGAGGAATTATTGCGTTTTAAAGATAGAACAGGTCATGATATGGTGCTTGGAATGACACACGAAGAAGCCGCCGTTCACGCTTGTCTAGGGAGTTTAAAAAGTTATGAACAACTACCTTTTATGATATATCAAATTCAAACCAAATATCGTGATGAGGCACGACCAAGAGCTGGTTTAATTAGGGTCAAAGAATTCACAATGAAAGATGCCTATTCATTTCACAGTTCACAAGCCGATTTAGAGGCTTATTATAAAAAAGTCTATGATGCCTATTTTAGAATTTATCATAGAATGGGAATGAAAAAGGTTATAGCAGTACACTCGGATACAGGTATGATGGGCGGAAAGGTTGCTGATGAGTTTCAACTTTTAACTGATATAGGTGAGGATACAATTATAGTTTGCCCACATTGCGATACAGCATCAAATGTTGATGTTGCAACCTCAATTCCTGAAGAAAATGAACATATATTCGGAGTCAAGACAGAAGTTTTTACAGGTGAAGCAAAAACTATAGAGGAGGTATGTTCTAATTTAAACAAAACCCCATCACAAGTCGCAAAAGCTGTTTGCTATGCCGTTGTTGGCGACAGCAGTCGAATTATTATCGCATTTTTGAGAGGAGATAAAGAAGTAAACGAGTCAAAATTAAAACTTTTAGTAGGTTCTGATATAGCAATAAAAGATCTGTCAGAAACAGGACTTGTCAAAGGAAATATAGGCTGTGTAAACCTAAACATTGAGGGCGCAGAAATTTTCTATGATAAATCTCTTGAAGGACTCGAAAGCTTTGTTACAGGAGCGAACAAAGAGGGATATCACTTTATAGGCGTTAGTATGACGAGGGATGTTAAGCCAAGTAAATATGTAGATATTTCAAAAGTAAAAGAAGGTGAGGCTTGCCCTGTTTGTGGCCAAAAACTCTTGGTAAAAAGAGGTATAGAAGTTGGCAATATTTTTCAATTAGGGACAAGATACACTTCGACTATGGGCTTGACCGTTACTATGCCAGATGGTACAACAATCAATCCAATTATGGGTTGCTATGGCATCGGGGTTGGAAGATGTTTAGCAAGTATTGCAGAAGAGAACAGCGATGAAAAAGGATTGTGCTGGCCTATGGGAATTGCTCCCTGGCACATTTACCTTTGCCCATTAAGGCTTGATAACGAAGAAGTAAAAGAACAAGCTGAAAGGCTGTACAACAGACTTATTGCAGAAAATTTCGAAGTGCTCTATGACGATAGAAATACATCGGCAGGGATAAAACTAACTGACAGTGAATTAATGGGCATACCTGTTCGAATAGTCATAAGCCCAAAAACCATCGAAAACAACAACATAGAAATTACAATTAGATCTACAGGTGAAAAAATATTTGCCACTGAAGACAACTTGTCAAAAAAACTTGATGAAATTATAATTTATTAAAACACATATATTACAAATCCGACTATTATGTTATAAAACTATAACATAATAGCTTTTTTTTAATTTGAAACTTTATTTCATATAAAAATTATATCATAAATATAAATAATGTATGGAAAAAAAGAAAAAAGTTAAAACACAAGCCTTGGAATTTAAAAGGTACAGATGGGCGATTAAAATGTTTGTGGTGTCAATTTGCTTGTCAAGTTTATTCTCACTTTTAAGTCAATCCGTGTTAAGCACTTTAGGTGCCTCAATCACGGGAGCTCTAATTTTAATTTTTATTTTTATCAGCGTAATTTTTGATATGATTGGGATTGCTGTTACAAGTTGTGATGAAGAATTTTTTTTAAAAAAAATAGAAGAAAACGCACCCGGAAGCCAGATAGGATTAAAGCTGTGTCATCATTCAGAAAAAGTTTGTTCATTTTGTGCAGATGTAGTTGGTGATATATGTGGCATATTAAGTGGAGCAGGAGGAGCCTGTGTAATTATGAATATATCTCAACATTTTACATCACAAAATTCAGTTATATTAATTTCCACACTAGTAAGTTCTTTAATAGCTGGCTTAACCATATTTTTTAAAGCGATTATGAAAGGAAGGGCAATAAAACACGCAAATCAAATAATACTAAAAATAGGTAAAATGTTTGAAAAATTGTTTATAGTAAAAAAATAATTTTTTTTTGTTTTTTTTACTTGACAACAATTTTACTTTTGTGATAATATAACAACGAAGAAAGCAGAAGACCACTTCTCACCGTTCGAACATTCGTGATTTAGACCGTGTCAAAATGACTTTAGCATTTTGTTCAGCTTATTGTTTTAAGTTGTTTTTGGTGGAATCTTTTGCGTTCTACCAATTTTTTTTTTAAAAGGAGACACGACTATTTTTAAAGAATTATTAATCAACGATCAAATTAACGCAGATGAAGTAAGACTGATTGGAAATGATGGAGAACAACTAGGTGTTATGTCGCTTGCTTCTGCACAAACAATCGCAGATCAAAAAAATCTTGATCTAGTTCTAATGAATGGCGCATCAAAGCCTGCCGTATGTAAACTTATGGACTACGGAAAATATAAATTTGATGCAATAAAAAAAGAAAAAGAGCTTCGTAAAAATCAAAAAACTATTGAAGTAAAAGAAATTCAACTTTCTATGACCATCAGTGATCACGACATAGCTTATCGTGTGACAAATGCCATTAAGTTTTTGTCAGACGGGAATAAGGTCAAAATCACATTGAGAATGAGAGGTCGACAACAAGCTTACGCAAAAACAGGTGTTGAAGTTGTAAAAAATTTTATTTCAAAGCTTTCAAATTACGGTTCTTGTGACAAAGAACCAGAAGTCAATGGTCGAAATATTATAGCCGTCGTAAATCCACAAAAATAACTAAACTAAAAGGAGAAGAACTATGCCAAAACAAAAAACACACAGTGGTGCAAAAAAGCGTTTTCGTCTTACCGCTACAGGAAAAGTTAAGTTCGCAAGACCAACTAAAGGACACTTTTTAACCACAAAACCACAGTCGAGAAAAAGAAAATTAAGAAAGGGCTCATATATTGCTGGAAAAAATGCAAGCAATATTAAAACCCTTCTTGCAAAGTAAAAGAGGTGCCGTATGAGAATTAAAAGAAGTGTTAATGCATTGAAAAAAAGAAGAAAAATACTTAAACTCGCAAAAGGGTATAGGGGCGCAAAATCAAAACTTTACAGAGTAGCTCGTGAACAAGTTATGAAGAGCGGTATGTATGCTTATATCGGTCGTAGACAAAAGAAAAGAGATTTTCGTAGTCTTTGGATAACAAGAATAAATGCTGCTTGCAGACTTAACGACATATCTTATAGTAAGTTTATAGCTGGATTAAAGGCTAAAAATATAGACCTTAATCGAAAAGTTTTAGCTGATATCGCTGTAAAAGACCCTTCAGCTTTTACTGCATTAGTTAAAGAGGTTAAAGCATAAGCAATGGAAAAGGCAAGCAAATCACTTGTCAAAGAGTTAAAAAAGCAAAAAAGAGAAAATGATTTTTTGCTTTTTTTAGATAATCCTAAAATTATTCGAGATGCAATAAATTCAGGTCTGAAACCACCGATAGCTTTTGTGACAAAAAAAAACTCAAGACTGCAAATTTGATTGCAAAACTTATATTGTTGAGGATTCAATCTTAAAAGAACTGACTGATGTTAAAACTCCACAAGACTTGTGTGTTGTATTAGAATATAAGTCTGAAAGTTTAAAAGTCCCTAAAAAAAATTTTTTAATATTAGATGGAATACAAGACCCAGGAAATGCCGGAACTTTGATCAGAAGTGCTTTAGCAAGTGGAATGGAAAGCGTTTTTATTCTTTCTGGGGTAAACCCAACAAACAATAAATTGGTAAGAAGTTCTGCGGGTGCAATTTTTAATATACCAATTTATTCTATGGACAGAAATGATTTTATCGCTTTTGCTAAAAATAACAAATTGCTGTTAGTTTATGCAGATATGAAAGGAGAAAATATTTTTAATTTTCAAACGAAAAAATCGCTTGGGATAGTTGTAGGAAATGAAGGGAATGGAGTTAGTAACGACATAAGGAAAATTAGTTACAAATCTTTATCTATACCTATGTCAGACAAAATTGAAAGCCTTAATGCAGCAGTTAGCGGTTCAATAATTATGTTTGAAATTAATAAAAATAATATTTAAGGAGGATCATATGTCAGGACATTCAAAATGGCACAACATACAAGCAACAAAAGGCAAAATGGATGCCGCACGAAGCAAAATATTTACAAAAATTGGGCGGGAAATAGCGGTCGCTGTAAAATCAGGTGGTCCTGACCCTTCATCTAACGCAAAACTGCGAGATGTTATTTTAAAGGCAAAACAAAACAATATGCCAAATGATAACATAGAACGCAGTATAAAAAAAGCATCTGGTGAACTTGGCTCCGTAAACTATGAATCAATCGTTTATGAAGGTTATGGTATTGGAGGATCCGCTGTTATTGTTGAATGTTTAACTGATAACAAAAACAGAACCGCTGGAGATGTGCGACACGCTTTTGATAAACACGGCGGTAGTTTAGGCTCCAATGGTTGCGTAAGCTATTTATTCCAACGCAAAGGTGTTATAGTCATTCCTCGTGAAGAGGGTTTGGACTCCGATTCATTAATTATGACCGCTTTGGACTGTGGCGCATTAGATGTTATTGAAAACGATGATGATATTGAAATCATAACTCAACCAAATGAAGTTGAACAAATTAAGCAAACATTGGAAAAAGCAAATTTTAACATTGTAATGGCAGAATCACAACTGTTACCAGATATGTATATAGACCTTGATGAAACAAAATTAGTATCTTTCCAAAAAATGCTTGATGTGTTAAATGACCTAGATGATGTACAAGAAGTTTATCATAATGTAAACATTCCTGACTAATTTTATTAAAATTAAATTTTACTTAATTTACTAGCAGAACAACTAAAAATTAAAAAATATGCAGGTGATTTTTTGTTAAAGCACTTCGCTTTTAATAAATTTATAACAAACTAACACCTGCGTTTTTTGTATTATAAGTATGTCAAAACGAATGTCAAATATTTAACTTTAACTTATATCCTCAATCTTTTTTACTTGTCAAAGTTACTATAAAAAAATGCACAAAAGTCAAAACAAACTAATATTAACAATCCATTGTTAAACAAAGATTTTTATTTGACTTTTTGTCTGCCAATATATTATAATTTTTTTATGATAATACTTGGAATAGACCCTGGGTATGCTATTATCGGGTTTGGAATAATCGACACATCAAAAAATAATGCAGTGATTGATTATGGAGTCATAACAACTCCAAAAGATGACTCTATTTCTTTGCGTTTAAAAAATATTGAATGTGCTCTCTGTTCTTTATTTGAAACTTATAAACCCGAGGCAGTTGCTATTGAAGAATTATTTTATTTTAAAAATCAAAAAACAATCATACCTGTTGCAGAGGCAAGAGGCGTTATACTTTTAACAGCACAAAAATATTGCAAAAATATTTTTGAATATACACCTATGCAAATAAAACAGGCCTTGACAGGACAAGGTAGGGCAGAAAAACAACAAATTCAATTTATGGTAAAAAACATTTTAGGATTAAAACAAATTCCAAAACCCGATGATGCTGCAGATGCTCTTGCTGTTGCCTTGACACACGCACAAACGAGCCCTCGTTTAAACACAAACCGAGTTTAAGGAGTATTAAAATATGATATCATTTTTGGTAGGAAATATTGAGGAAAAAAGAGAAGATTTATTAATTTTAGATGTCAATGGCATTGGGTTTTCTATGGCTATATCTAAAAACACTTATCAGGCACTGCCAAACTTACACGAAACTGTAAAAATTTTAACATATTTAGCAGTAAGAGAAGATGATATTTCTCTTTTTGGCTTTACCACGCAAGAAGAAAAACAACTGTTTATGAAAATGATTGATATTTCTGGAGTGGGGCCTAAACTAGCTATATCAATTCTCTCTGGAATGACTATTTCAGAGCTTATTACTTCAATAATTAAAGAGGACATTAGGGCACTATCTTCAATTAAGGGACTTGGTAAAAAAACAGCAGAAAGGCTTTGTTTAGAACTTAAAGATAAACTTTCACCTTTAGGAAATATCACAAATGAACCAGAAAAATTTAACTATAATGAAGATGCTCTTAATTTGGCTGTGGAAACTTTAATTTCTCTTGGTATTAATAAAAACGAAGCATATATGCTAGCAAAAAGCAACGCAGGTGAAAATTCTAATGCGGAAGAAATTATTTCAAAAGCATTGCGTTCTTACAGGAGTTAATTATGGAAGACAGATTTATAACAAGTACAAAAAATTTAACTGACGCAGAAATTGAGAATAGCTTACGCCCAAACTCTTTTGATGAATATGTGGGGCAAAAAAAAGTTGTTGACAGTCTGATGGTTTATATCAAAGCTGCAAAATCCAGAAAAGAAAATTTAGACCACGTTCTGCTGTATGGTCCTCCGGGATTGGGAAAAACAACTTTGTCTCATATAATTGCCAATGAATTGGGTTCACAATTAAAAGTGACCTCGGGACCTGCAATCGAGCACGCTGCAGATTTAGCCGCCATATTGACAAACCTAAATGAAAACGATGTTTTATTTATTGATGAAATTCATCGTCTTCATAAAACTGTGGAAGAAATTTTATATCCTGCTATGGAGGACTTTGCGCTTGATTTTATTGTTGGGAAAGGTCCTTCTGCTAAAAATATGCGTTTAAAAATTCAGCCTTTCACACTTATTGGTGCTACTACAAGGGCAGGTATGCTCACCAATCCGCTACGAGATCGATTTGGAGTTATATGTAGATTGGAATTGTATTCGCCACAAGAGTTAAAAATTATAATCCATAGATCAGCAAAAATTTTAAATGTTGAAATTGATGATTCTGCGTGCGAAGAAATTGCAAAACGGTCTAGGGGAACTCCAAGAATTGCTAATAGATTACTAAAAAGAGTCCGTGATTACGCAGATGTAAAAGGCGAAGGAAAAATAACCAAACAAATTGCTGATTCTACACTTGATATTATGGAAATAGATGAGCTAGGGCTAGATTTTATAGATAGAAAAATTCTTAACTCAATAATAAGTAAATTCGGCGGAGGCCCTGTTGGACTAGACACACTCTCTGCAACCATCAGTGAAGATTCGAGTACTATAGAAGATGTGTACGAACCTTATCTTTTACAATTAGGATTTATAGCTAGAACTCCTAGAGGAAGAATTGCTACCGAACTTGCGTACAAGCATTTGTCAATACCACTGCCAGAAAAAAAATGAATAGTCTGTTAATTTACAGGGGTTAACTTATGGATTTATTAAATAAAAAAAGCTACTACTATGATTTACCAGAGGAACTAATAGCACAAACGCCATTAAAAGAGCGTGACCAAGCTCGTTTGCTTGTGTACCATAAAGATAATAAAACAATAGAACATAAGTATTTTTATAACATATTAGATTATTTAAAAAAAGGCGATGTTCTTGTTATTAACAACACAAAAGTTTTGCCAGCAAGACTTTACGGTTACAAAGAAACAGGTGCTAAAATCGAGGTGCTTCTTCATAAAAGAATAGATTTAAATAATTGGGAATGTCTAGCAAAACCATTAAAAAGATTAAAAGTTGGCGACAAAGTATTTTTTAGCGAAGATTTCTTTTGTACGCTTACTGCCAAATTGTCTGATGGGATATGCAATATGAAATTTTCCTATGAAGGAGTTTTCGAACAACATCTGTCTGAAATAGGGACAATGCCACTTCCTCCTTACATAAAAGAAAAATTAAAAGACCAAAACAGTTACCAAACGGTTTACGCAAAAATTGAAGGGTCTTCTGCAGCACCGACAGCTGGGCTTCATTTTACTAATGATTTACTAGAAAAAATAAAAGAAAAGGGAATAGAAATTGTTGAGGTTTTACTTCAAGTTGGGCTAGGCACATTTCGACCAGTAAAAGAAGATAACATTTTGAAACACGATATGCATTCAGAATTTTTCGAACTCACCCCAGAGAACACAGAAAAATTAAATAAAGCAAAAAAAGAAGGTCGAAGAATTATAGCTGTTGGAACAACTAGTGTTAGAGTTTTAGAAAGCGCATGCGATGAAAACGGAATTTTTAGTCCTCAAAAACGAGAAACATCTATATTTATATACCCACCATACAAATTTAAAGCTATTGATGGACTTATAACAAATTTTCATTTACCAGAAAGTACACTTATAATGTTAGTATCAGCTTTTATTGGTAGAGATGAAACCATATCTGTTTATAATCTCGCTGTAAAAGAAAAATACAGATTTTTTAGTTTTGGTGATGCCTGCTTATTTATTTAGTATTCTTGTCACCATAATAAATACTATATGTGGTAGTATTATGATTATAATTAACTAATCTTCAGGAGTAAGTATGGAAAAATTTTATTTTGAAATTGAAAAAGAATGCCCAACCACAGGTGCAAGAGCTGGAGTTTTTCACACTCCTCACGGAACAATTCTTACTCCTGTTTTTATGCCTGTTGGCACACAAGCTACAGTTAAAGGTTTAACCGTAGAAATGCTTAACCAGCTTCAAGCTCAAATTATCTTATCTAATACATATCATCTTTTTTTGCGACCTGGTGAAAAAATCGTTAAGCAAGCGGGCGGACTTCACAAATTTATGAATTGGGATAAACCAATTCTTACTGACAGCGGTGGGTTTCAAGTTTTTAGTCTGGCAAAATTAAGAAAGCTTACCGACGAAGGTGTTGAGTTTTCATCACATATAAACGGAGAGAAAAAATTTATAACGCCTGAAAAATGTATTCAAATACAAAATGATTTAGGCGCAGATATTATTATGCAACTTGATGTGTGTAGTGATGCCAATGTTTCATTCACAGAAGCGCTTGAAGCCAAAAGAAAAACAAAGCTTTGGCTTCAAAAATGCTTTGAAGCTCAAAAAAATGAAAATCAAATGTTATTTCCAATTATCCAAGGTGGAATTTTTAAAGATTTAAGAAAAGAGTGCATAGAGGATTGTCTTCCTTATTCCAAATGTGGAATTGCCGTGGGGGGATTAAGTGTTGGAGAAAAAAAAGAAGTGATGTATGACATTCTATCCTATATTCAGCCTTATCTGCCGAAAAATCAACCTCGTTATCTAATGGGCGTTGGGTCGCCAGATTGTCTTGTAGAAGGCTTCGCCAGAGGAATTGATATGATGGATTGTGTGTTACCGACAAGAATTGCACGCAACGGTACAGCATTTATTAAAACAGGACGGCTTGTAATTAGAAATGCGACATATAAAGATGATTTTTCTCCAATCGATGCAGAATGTGATTGTTATGCGTGCAAAAACTATTCAAGAGCATATATAAGGCATCTTATAATGTCAGGAGAAATGCTGGGCGCAACCTTACTATCAATTCATAATTTAAGATTTTTGACTCGGCTTGCAAGCCAAGTTAGAGAATCTATTCTGGAAGGAACTTTTCCAAAATTTAAAAACAATTTCCTATCACAATTCAAATATTAATTGTAGTCAATAATATAACTGCAACTAATTTTAAAAGCCTAAAATAAAAAGGCTTTTTTTTAGTTCAATAAATGTTGTCACCTCTGATCGCTAATATTTGCATTACTGTTATTTTCTTGCAAATCAGAAACAGAAGAATAGGGTACACCCGATGTTGTTCCAGACAATAGGGCAATATCAACTGCGTTTTCAGGCTCTCCCCACGAATTGCCAGAAAATTGAAAAAGCGCTTGGTCAACAACCCAACCTCTAGTGTTAAATACTACATTATGTGTCACAAATCCTGTTGAATTAGGATTTAAATAACCAGCTTGCCTAACTGAATAAATTATATTTCCATCAATCCAATTATTTGTAGTTGAATTTTGAGTTACTATTCCTCTATTAACAACCCAGGTGTCACTGCTCCCTGACTGCGTTGGTCCATAAATAATATTGTTGCGAATTACATTATTATTTCCACCAATTTGTATAAATTCAACAGGATAAGGATTATCACTTGTAAAAGTTAATCCTTCAATAACATTACCGCTTCCTGTAATTACTAACGGTACAGTATCAGCTGTCAACAATATTGTAGCGTTTGGTGAGCCTTTAATAGTAATGTTATTGTTTGAAATAGTAGTTGTACTATCATAAGGATATGTGCCATCGTAAAGATGAATAGTACCATTATTAGCAACTACATCCAAAGCGTCTTCTAATGTTGGGAAGGGATTACTTTGTGTTCCGCTTCCACCAACAGTATTGCTTCTAACATATATGTCGTAAGGGTTGAAAACCAAATTACCACTCAAACCAGTCGCACCAGTAGGACCCGTTGCTCCTGTATTACCTTGCAAACCGGTATCGCCAGTAGGTCCTGTTGCACCGGTTGGTCCAGTAGGCCCTATGCTACCTTGCAATCCGGTGTCTCCTGTAGGACCAGTAGCGCCAGTTGAACCCGTAGGACCTGTTGGCCCTGTAACTCCTTGTATCCCAGCCATTCCTGTAGTTCCCTGTGGTATAAAAAAAGAAAGAATTGTTGTATCGCCGATGCTCTCTTGTTCCACTCTTGCATCTTCTCCTGCAGGCAAGGTAGTTGTTGAGCCTACAGTTATTGAAATCGCACTTGCTCCAGTTGGCCCTGTTGCTCCAGTTGGCCCTGTTGGCCCTGTTGCGCCTGTCGGACCAGTAATAAAACTTGTATTTAATGAATTTGTTTGTGTTGGCAAAAAGTATGTGTTACCATAACAACCAAATGAGGTTTTATAATTACAAATATTATTTGTTAAACCTTTTTTTATTATTGGTGGATACAAATTGTTATTGTTTATAGAAACAGGGGATTTGCGACAGTTAGTGTTTATATAGGAATAATTATTTTTTTCTTTAAAATTTTTGTCTACAATCATATTAGAATACATTTTCCTCCTCTTGTACTGAATTTATTCCTCACTTTACATAATATGGTAAAACATATAAATTAGTTAAGATAACTCAAAATATAAAACCTTATTAACAGTAATATCAAAATTTAAAAAGCGAATAAATTTATTTTATGTCTAACAATGCACAAAATCTTAATCATAAAATACAAAACTCACCACTTACTTATAACTAACATTATATTACTAACAAAAATTCATTTGACTTATAGAAAAATTTTGGGTATAATTATTTAGATGTAGTTTTAAACATCAAGAAATAGATTTAAAAGGGGTAAAAGTATGAGCATAGCAACACTTTGTTCTGTGACTCCTGCGATTGCCGTTGTAATTGCACTTGTGTGCTTTGCCGTTGGTATCGGCGGAGGCATAGGTTTGTATAAATTGGTTGCAACAAAAAAAATCGGTAAATCAAAATCGAACGCTGTTCGTATTATCGAAGAGGCATACGCAGAAGCCAAAACTATTAAAAAAGAAGCTTCTTTAGAAGCAAAAGAAGCCAGCCACAAATATAGAGAAGAAGTCGAAACCGAACTTAAAGACAGACGAGCAGAAATTCAAAAGGCTGAAGACCGCTTGACCGAAAGAGAAAAATTTATTGAAAATAAAGAACTTTCACTCGATAGAAAAAGCGAACAAATTGAAACAGAAAAACAAAGATTAGCAGATGATAGAGAAAAGTTATCTGCCGAAATTGAACAACAATCAAAAATTAAAGATGATATGCTCGCCACTCTAGAAAAAATAAGTGGTATGAAAAAACAAGAGGCAAAAGACTTGCTCGTGGCTAATATGACAGAAGACGCTAAAAAAGAAGCAGGCAATATAATTAAGAAGATCGAAGACCAAGCAAAAGAGGAAGGAGAAAAAAAAGCAAGAGACATTGTGGCAAGTGCAATACAAAAGTGTGCGACCGACCTTTCCACCGAAATGACAGTTTCTGTTGTTGCCTTACCAACTGATGAGATGAAAGGTAGAATTATTGGACGGGAAGGAAGGAACATTCGTGCAATTGAAAGTGCAACAGGTGTAGAATTAATTGTTGATGACACACCAGAAAATATTACAATTTCTTCTTTTGACCCAATAAGAAGAGAAATAGCACGCCTTAGTCTCGAAAAATTAATTGTCGACGGACGCATTCACCAAACTAGAATCGAAGAAATCGTTGAAAGAATGACAAAAGAACTTGACAAAACTATTAAAGAAGAGGGAGAAAAAGCGTGCGAAGAAGTTGGAATTTTTAATTTGCATCCTGAACTAACCAAAATTCTAGGAAGATTGAAATTTAGGACAAGCTATGGACAAAATTGTTTAAAACACAGTATTGAAACTTCTATTATCGCTGGCCAAATCGCTACTGAATTAGGAGCAGATCCCAAAATAGCAAAAAGAGGTGGTTTGCTTCACGACATAGGTAAAGCTCTTGACCACGAAATTGAAGGCACGCACGTTCAAATAGGTGTGGATTTAGCAACAAAATATAAGGAAAGCCCAGAGGTAATTCATTGCATAGAAGCACATCATTTTAATGTTGAATTTCATTCAGTGGAAGCGGTTATCGTTCAAATAGCAGATGCCATCTCTAGCACAAGACCTGGAGCAAGGCGAGAAAGCTTTGAAAACTATATCAAGCGACTTCAACAACTCGAAGAAATTTCTAACAGCTTTAAGGGTGTTGACAAGGCATTCGCTGTTCAAGCTGGGAGAGAAGTTAGAATTATCGTTAAGCCAGAACAAATTTCTGACAATGACGCAATGTTTTTAGCAAAAGATATAGCAAAAAAAATAGAAGATGAAATGCAATATCCTGGACAAATTAAAGTAAATGTTATAAGGGAATCAAGATTTTCAGAAACTGCAAAATAATTTTTAATTTTAATGTATAATATCCAAATAAATACACATAACAAATATAGGTTAAACAAAGAAGCGTTTAACCACAGAAGGGAGAACACGAGATTATGATAAAACTCGTGTTCTTTCTTTTTTTCTAATTCTTAATAAAAGAATATATTTAAACATTTCTTTTCTTAAAAAACGCAATCAAAGATTATTTGATTGCGTTTTTTATTTATAAACTTCACAGCAAACTACTTCCAAAAGCGTTTGTAAACATAAATCTGTGAATAATATACACCCAATGTAGCACAGGCGGACACATATATAGGGAATAATATTGTTGAAAAATATGTTAAAGCAGTATTGAACGAAACACCGCAAGCATAATTGATTAAAAATATTAAAGCAACAAACAGGGCGAATAAACTCCAAACAACAGCAGGGTGCCACATAGGTTTTGGAACTTTGCTTACTGTAGTTTTATAATTGTAGAAACAATATATTACATAAACAAGTGCAATTATTGGGAATAAATAATATACAAAATTTGTCGAAGCCGTTGTCATTTTGCATAAAGTGAATATCGCATACATCAATGCGCTTCCAATACTTATTAGACTAAAAATAAATAAGCTCACATACAGATTTAGCAAATTAGTATTATGCCGTGGACGAGCTTCTGGTCTTTCATAAATTTTAAAGTTCACACCCTGTGATTTGTAATAATCAGCCAAATCTTCGTAATTTTCAAAGTCATTAATTTCTGCAGAAACTTCTTTTTTAACTTCGGCTTTTGCATATAAACTTTCTATTTTAGCTCTAACATCATTACAAGTTGGGTCTGTTGAAACATCTCGTTTAGGCGCCGGCAATTTTTTGTCATAGCCAGGAGTGGCTAAAATTATGTTTAATCTTGGGGGTTCTATTCGCTTTGGTTTAGGGATGGCATCTTCTGGCAAACGGTCAGTAATAAAAACACCATCATCACCTTGTTCTTCGATTTCTTTGTTAATTATATCTTTGACACTACTTTGTTTTGTTTCTTGTTTGAGAGCGGACTGTAAGGTGTTATAAGTTTTAAATTCTTTTCTTATTTCTTCATAATTGCCTTCTTTAGAATTTAAAAGTGCTTGTTTAATTGCCGACAAATCTTGGTCTTGTTTTTCACTAGATTTAAAAGGGGCAGGGGAGATATTAAGCTGAATTTGATTTTCTGTATAACTTTTTTTATTCCTATTTTTTGAAAAATCTCGTGAGATATTATAAATCTTTCTGTTGTAGTCGGCATCTTTAATACCATCGTCTACTTCTAATTTTGGCTCATCGCTTTCTTGCTTTTCGCCAAACTTTTCATCAAGCTTTTTAGACTCAACAAAATCGTCTTCTCTTTTTTGAAATTTTTCTTCATCTAAATCATTGTCTGATGAAATTTTATCAAATATCTCATCTTTCTTATCATCCAATTCAGATTTCTGCTCGTCTAAATTAAAATAATCACTATAATCATCTGTCTGTTCATACTCGTTATCTACATCTTCATTTTCATCATTAACAGGAGTCTGTTGCATAGAAAAATTCTCTTGCAATGGGGTAGTCTTTAATGCTTGTGGTTGCAATTCTTCGACCTTGCTTAATCCACCAAAATCTACTCGTAATTTTTCTAAAGCTTCTCTGCCATTTTCAGTAATGCTAGAATATGAACACTTTGGACCTTTTAAACTTTCTCTTAAATATGACGATATGTATTTTAACTCTTTCATTCTATTCAAATTTGAATACAAACTAGGGAGTTTAACATCTCGACCATACTTCTTTTTTATTTCTTCAATAAGTTCGAGCCCATACATATCTCTCTCGCTTAAACAGGAGAGAATCATATAAGATAATTGACCTTTAGCTAAAACATCCATAATTATCCACCTTCAAAGTAATTATACTATTAAAAAGTAGGGGGTGTCAACAAAAATAGGGGGTATTATGAAGACATAATACCGAAAGTTTTTACGCCTTTATCTCTGCGTAAAAGACAGCTTTTACGCAGAGATAGTGACATAATACACATATTTTGTACATATTATGTTATATTTTTATAACTTATTAAAAAGCCTAAATTAAAAAATTTTTATTGTCAAACAATTTTTTAATTTAATCTATTATGTTTTAACTCTTTGCCTTTCTCTTTTTAAATTAATATTATTTCATTTATCTTTTTAAAATTGATTATATTTTTAAATTTAATTATATCGTGTTTCTTTTGCCATCAACACGCACCAAACAATATCATTTTTTTTGCAAATTATATTATTGAGTGTTCTCTTTTAATTTTATGAATACTTTTTATTATTAAAAAAGAAAAGCATTATAAATTAAAAAATTTTTTCTACAAAAATTTATAATGCTCTAATTTTTTATCTCATTTAAACCGCTGAGTAATTTTGAAAATATCACAATATTTGACCTAACTGCTTTTTCTTTTGCTAGTGTCAAATCTGGATTTAATATACTTTTAAACTCTGAAACATTTGAAAAATTTAAATAATTGATTATTTTTATAAATGCTGTATATAGTTCCTCGCCATCGAATAGTTCGTCTGGAGTGTTATATAATAAACTCTCAATGTATATTTGATTAGGCATAACATACGAACGAGATGCATTTCGGAAAAGAACATTTAACACTTTTATCATATCAATAAATCGCTGTCCAATACGCTCATATTTATCCTTAAGTAATCTGTCTCTATTTTCAAAATTTATCTTATAAAAACCTTTTTTTCTACTTATTAAAAACTTAAAATCACCATCATCATATATCGTAGGATAAATTACAATCTTGGTTTTTGGGCCAAAATCATCAATTCCAACAATTCTTAAACATTTTCCTTCATTATAAACAATACTTGTTTCCGATAAATGATGAGATAATGCAATTTGCAAATCAGAAACAAATTTATCAAGATTATATTTTTCAGAATCAAACTTAATCTCATTTGACGAGGAATTTTTTGTGTCTTTTTTTCTTCTTTTTTTCCTTTTTGAATCACGCCAAGCGTTTAAAAATCTTTCTTTAATTTTTTTCCACAAGTCATTATATTGTAAACAGTTTATTTCAATTTGAGGGCTTTCCACTCCTAAAAAGTAAACATACTCACTTTCTGCTGACATAGCACCATTAAACATTTCATTAACGGGTTGTAAAATTGTTTTATCTATATTTACAAAAGGAACAGTTAAAGAAAGCTCACTGACAGCTGACGAACACAAAGAAATAATTTTTTGTTCAGTTTCACTGGCAAAATCACTGATATCTTCTTTTGCAATCGATTCTATAAGCTTTCTTGAAATACCTCTCATCTTAATTCTCCTAATTTTTTGTGTTAATTTTTGTTTTGCCACCCATATAAGATTGTAAAACTTTTGGAATATTAACCGAACCATCTTCATTAAGATGATTTTCTACAAAAGCAATAAGCATTCTTGGAGGTGCCACAACAGTATTGTTTAATGTATGAACAAACAAATTTCCTTTCTCGGTCTTATATCTTATTCCTAATCTGCGTGCTTGTGCATCAGTTAAATTTGAACAAGATCCAACTTCAAAATATTTCTTTTGACGAGGGCTCCAAGCTTCAACATCTAGGCTTTTATACTTTAAGTCAGCCAAATCGCCCGTACAACAAGCGAGTGTTCTAACAGGAATTTCCATAGACACAAAAAAATCAACGGTATTTTGCCAAAGTTCATTATAAAATTTTTCGCTGTCTTCTGGTTTACAAACAACAATCATCTCTTGCTTTTCAAATTGATGAACACGATAAACGCCTCTCTCTTCGATACCGTGAGCGCCCTTTTCTTTTCTAAAAGAAGGTGAATAACTGGTAAGCTTTAGAGGTAAAGTTTTTTCATCTAAAATAGTATTCATAAATCTACCTATCATAGAATGTTCGCTTGTTCCTATTAAATACAAATCTTCGCCTTCTATTTTATACATCATATTATCCATTTCATCAAATGACATAACGCCACTCACAACTTCACTGCGAATCATAAATGGAGGAATAACATAGGTATAACCACGATTAATCATAAAATCCCGTGCATAAGTTAGAATAGCTGAATGCAAACGAGCGATATCACCTGTTAAATAATAAAATCCCTGCCCGCTAGTTCTTCGTGCGCTATCTAAATCCAAACCATCTAATTTTTCTAAAATATCTGTGTGATAAGGTACATCAAAAGGTTTTTCTTTTGCCTCAAGAAAAGTTTGCAATTGAACATTTTTGCTGTCATTTTCACCCAAAGGAACATCATCCGCAACAAAATTTGGAATGACCATCATCATTTTTTTAACTTTATCAGCTAAAATAGACTCTTCACTTTCTAACTCGAGAATTCTTTTATTAAGCTGTCCAACTTTTATCTTTATTTGTTCTGCCTCATCTCGCTTATTTTGTGCGATTAATTTACCAATTTGCGAAGAAATTTTGTTTTTTTCACTTCGTTTTTCATCGCCTTCTTTTTTTATTTCTCTTAATTTTTTGTCTAACTCTAAAATTTCATCAACCAAATGAAGCTTCTTATCCTGAAACTTCCTCTTTATATTATTTCTGACCTTATCAGGATCTGTTCTTAAAATATTAATGTCAATCATCTTTTTGCTTTCTCCTCGATTAAAATAGTATTTATCAATTAGATTTAGTTTATATTATTAACAAAAATAAGTCAAATGAAATAATAAAGTATTATTTTTTTAAACCAATTGTGATATTTATGATATAAACAACACAATATATTGTATTTGAATTTCTTTGCTTTTTAAATAATAATGTAGTATAATATTCGTATGAACAAACTTGATTATTTTCAAAAAAGAGATATTTCAAACCAAAAAAAAATTGGACGAATTATTGCCGATTTGCCTGAATTCGTGTACGACTTTTTTATAGGAATAGAAAACAATTCATCTTCGCTAACTCGAAGAAATTATGCGATGGACCTGAATATATTTTTCGAATTTCTTAAAGATTTCTTACACAAAAATAAAAACGAGATAACCTTAAAAGACCTTGATTCTTTAAAATCTAACCACATAGAGCAATTCTTATCATATCTATCTTACTATGAAAATGATGGCAAAACAAACAAAAATGGCGAGAGAGGAAAAGCCAGAAAACTTGCATCATTAAGAAGCTTTTTTAAGTATCTTTTTAACCACGATAAAATATCCTCAAATGTTGTCAGTAAAGTCCCTACCCCAAAGTTACACAATAAGGAAATTATACGCCTGGAAAGAGATGAGGTTTCAAGAATGTTAGATGCCGTTTCGTTAAATAATACTTTTTCACAACATCAAAAGGCTTATAATCAAAACACAACTGAAAGAGATACGGCAATAGTAACTTTGTTTTTAGGTACCGGCATACGAATATCAGAATGTGTTGGGCTAAATACGAATGATTTTGATTTTTCACAAAATGCGTTTAAAGTTACAAGAAAAGGTGGCAATCAAACAGTTTTATATTTTTCAAATGAAGTTGCTGAAGCATTAAAAACTTGGCTTAAAAAGCGTGAAACATTAAATATCGATGCTGATGAAAAAGCTATGTTCTTATCATTACAAAAAAAACGAATTTCTGTTAGAGCTGTTGAAAATTTAGTAAAGAAATTTGCAAAAGAAGCAACCCCCCTAAAAAAGATATCGCCTCATAAATTAAGAAGCACTTTTGGTACAAACTTATACAGAGAGACAAAAGACATTTATATTGTTGCAGATGTTTTAGGGCATAAAGATGTCAACACTACAAAAAAACACTATGCAGCTATTAGTGAAGATATGCGAAAAAGCATTGCAGACAAAATTAAACTAAATTAACCTCGAATGTTTTTAAAACGCCATACAAATCCAAAGGCGTTTTTTTTAATTAAAATTAAAATTTTTAAATATTTTTTTTGATTAATATAATTGAATTACTTATATTCACAATTCACTCTCACTTAAAACCATCCAATCGCTATAAATCCCATAACCTTTTGTTGGGTCTGATGTAAAAACGTGCGTAACCGCTCCGACCAATTTCCCATTTTGAATAATGGGAGAACCACTCATACCTTGCACAATCCCACCTGTTAAATTGATGAGTCTTTTGTCTTTAACTCTAAAAACTATGCTTTTGTCATCCATTTTGGACTGATAAGATGCTTTTATAATCTCAATTTCATATTCTTCTCTTATCCCACTCACCGATGAAACAATATAGGCTTTCCCTGGGCTTACAGACAATCTACCGCCAATTTGCATAGACAAATTCTGGTCTATTAAGTTTTCGCTATCCTCAATTTCACCAAAAATACCATATTTTGTGTTCTTATAAACATTTCCTTTTATTTTATCATTATCTGAAAACATACATCTCAATTGCCCGGGTTCATTATGTTCGCCTTTATCAATTCCCAGCAATTTGCACTCAAACACCTGTCCCTCACAAACAGGAACTTGATTTTTGTTTTCTGTTATAGCGTGCCCTAATGCACCAAATTTGTTAGTATTTTTGTTTATGTAGGTTAAAGTCCCAATACCACTAACATCATCTTTTACCCAAAGTCCCAATTTATACTTGCCCGTGTCCTTGTCTCTTATAGCTTTTATATTTGCATTAAATAATTTATTTGAACGCAAAAAAGTAATATCAATATTTTCTGTCTCACTATTTTCTACCAACTGACACAACCCGTCTAACGATTCAACTTCTTGACCATTTACTGCTGTGATTAAATCGCCTTCTTGAAGTTTAACGCTTTTTTCTGTTGCCATATAGCCCAACTCACCGTTGACCATTTTCTCTGTAATAACAATTCCACCCTTTGTATTGATACTTAACCCCAATGGGACACCACCCACATACACTTCTTCTTCAGTCACAGACAAAACTTTTACCTTGCGAATAGGAATAAAACCAAACAATTTAAAAACAATATAGCCCTCAACAGTCTCATCAGTGGAAACAGGTTCCGAACTGCTTTCCAAATTCGCTGTCACAAAATTTCCAAAATAGTTATTACAGCTAGATTTTTCTACCTCATCACGAGATGCTAGAAACCCTTCTGGCAATGAATATATGGCGGAAAAACGAATATTAAAAACGAATAAAACCACTATAAATGCGCAAATCAAACATACCCAAACTTTCCGGCTTTTCATTTTTCCTCCAAAAAAAACTATCCAAAGGATAGTTTCTTTCATTTGCGTGAAATTATACTTGCTCACCTGCCAAATTTTTGTCCACGCTCAAAAAGTTGTTTGGCATTTTCAAGCATAATAGGTGTGATGTTTTCACCACCGATTATGTGAGC
>CALWII010000029.1 GCA_944380695.1 uncultured Clostridia bacterium
GAAAAGAAGATAAACCAAGTTTGTCAAAAAGTATGTTTGAAACCTGTTTCGGAGAATTAACATTAAACTCTTCGCCAGCCTGTTCATAAATAGATTTTGTAAGTTCAACAAGTTTTGCTGTAAACAATTCATCAATTTTGTTTAATCTACTTGCATCTATTTTAAAACCACTCTTTTCCATATTAAACAGCACTTTACTTAAAGGTAATTCCAAATTATAATACAACTCGGTTAATTTCTGTTCGTCAAGCTTGTTTATCAAACTTTTATATAGTTCAAACCATTCATCACAATTTTTAGTTATAGGTTGAAGTGGCATACCGGTGCTATTTAGATAATCAGCGAGGGTTAAATCGAAGTATCCATCAAGATTTATATTCAAACTTGATAATTTGTGCATATCTTCTTTAGCTGAAATCGTCAATTTTAAAATATTCTTATCTTCAAAAACTTGTTTAAGTTTGAAAAGAATATCGCTTAAAGTCAATGCTTGTGAAAACATATCAAAAGTTTTGTTGACACAAAAAATTTCTCCAGGTTTTACTGAAAACTCCATTTTTGCTAAATCATACGCAAAACAGTTCTTAATATTTGATATAAGAATATCAATTTTTTCTAAACTGTCAATAGTGGTTTTGTTTTTTTCTAAACCGCTTTGAACACTACTAAACAATTCTTTCTTTTTTGTAAGGGAAGAAAAAGAATATTCTTCAAAAATTTTTTTAACATTTTCATTAAAAGGAAAATCATAACTTAAATCAGTCAAATCTCCATTTAAGGTGCAGTCTTTTTTGATAGTGGCAAGTTGATAAGATAAATATGCCATTTCTTTGTTTTCAACAAGTTTTTCTCGTAACTTTCCTGGGATTTTATCAATGTTTGCGTAAACACTATCTAAATCTCCAAATTCACCAATAAGTTTGAGCGCAGTTTTTTCCCCTATACCAGAAACTCCTGGAATATTATCCGAACTATCACCCATAAGAGCTTTTATATCAACCACTTGACTAGGCGTTATAGAAAACTGCTTTTTTAATTCGGATAAATCAATTTTGTTCAATACTGACACGCCCTTTACAGTTAACCAAATTTGCGTATTTGAAGATGTTAATTGCAATAAATCCCGATCGCCTGACAAGATAACTTTATCGCAATCCAAATTCGAACAAGCGGTGCCAATAATATCGTCAGCTTCAATTCCCTCTTGTTCAAAAATTTTTATGTTCATTGCTTCCAAAATTTTTTTTATAGCAGGAAACTGTTGTATCAATTCTGGTGCTGTTTCTTTTCTTGTCCCCTTATACTCGCTATATAATTCATTTCTAAAAGTCTTTCTGGAATGGTCAAATGCAACTAAAATACCGCTGGGTTTTTCTTCAGATATAATTTTCAAAATAATATTCACAAATCCAAAAACAGCTCCCGAGGGAGTACCATTAGATGTAGTAAAATATGGCATAGCATAATACGCTCTATTAGCCAAGCTGTTACCATCAATTAAAAACACTTTATCTTTCATAGATAGTATGATAACACAAATTAAAATATTTTAAAAGCAAATTAATAATATACATTTAAAAAACTTTTTTACAAAACACAACATATGGCATTTATTATGGCATATAAAACACAATATGCAATATTTTACACTTTACGCAAGCCCAAATAAATTTGCGAAATAATCTGGGAAAGCCACAACAAAAAAATAAACTCCTGCAATTAGTATTAACAAAACAAGTAAAATGATTTTAAATATATTTCCCGTAAAGTTTGTCACGGCGAACGCAAACAATAGAACAACACTGCCATACAGCGAAATATATCTCAAAGCTTCTCCCCACTTTCCCAAAGCAGATAAGTCAGGCACTGCGGTAACATAAATCATAATACCGATGTACAAAATTACTGCAATAGAAAGTACAAAATAAATTATTTTTTTCATTCAGCGACCTTTTTATTTTTTCTTTCAGCTCTTTGAAGTTTTTTCTCAAATTTCAATATTTTTTTCTCTGTCTTTTCTTTTTCTTTTTCCTTTTTTAATTGTTCTTTTTGTGCCTTAAGTTGTTGTTTAGTCAGTATTAATGCGTTTTTATCTTTTTTCACTCTACTCTTTTTTACTTTTGTTTTCTTTTTCTTGCGTTTTTTAATCGTAATTTTTTTAGAACCATCATCTGGCATACTTTCAAGCAAGCAATCCGGATTTGCAAACATATCTTTCCATATCCGCAATGATTTTGCAAAATAAAAACCATCAGCAACTCTTTCATCCATCGTAATGCCAAGATTCATAACTTTACCAAGTTTCAACTCTTTATTTTTTTCAACCACAGGTGCAATTTTTTCTTTTCCCATTGCTACAAAAAGACTACAGGTACCAAATTCATACAAGTGATGCGATATTGCATCATTTTTAATTGATTTTAGGTTGGTAAGAAACGCACTGCAATGAAAACAACTATCTTTAATTAATGACTTTGGCATCATATTATGTCTGTCTAACCAACTAACAATCCTAATAGCAAGTCTAAACAACCAATTTGGCATTTTCCCTAATGCATCAGCAGAGCTTGTCGTCCCATAAACAGAATCAGGAGCGATGTTTTTTTCAATAAGTTCTTCTACATATTTTTTTACTTCTGGCAAGCTCTCTCTTCCAGAAAAATGAAATTTCAAGTCAACATCTTCCCCTTCATCAGCCAATTTTTTCTTTACGACCATACATATTGATATATCTTTATGTTCATAAGTAACATTGTGATTAATAAAATAATTGAGTTTTGGTCGCATATATAACAATCTTACAAGAGATGTTAACATTATATCAGTGTAAGTATAATTATTGCCTAATTTTTTTTGCCTTGCAATAAATTCATCCATATTTTCGCATCTAATTTGGTCCATAAAATAATTTGTCGCCCCTATTCTTGTTGGCATAAAAAATGGGGCTGCCTTTGTGACCGCATCGAGTCCTTTAACTTTTATTCCATCACTTCTTTTGCTAAACATTGTCTTCTCCTTTGAATTTTTTTCTTTTTAAATTTTTTTCTTTACCATTTTGTTTAGGAAAATAATAAATATGGTCTTTTATTGCATCAGGAAGATATTGCTGTCTACAATAACCCCCGAAATCGTGTGGATAAAGATATTTTTTATGACCATCGTTGTTCGTAGAAGGGTGATTTTTTAAATGGTTTGGCACATTGTCATCTCTTAAACTTACTGCATCTTTTTCTGCCAAATCCATCGCTAACTTTACTGAATTAGATTTTTCAGCCTCGCAGGCATAAATTATAGCGTGAGATAAATTTAACATAGCTTCTGGTAAGCCTAATTTTTCTATAGCCGTATATGCTGCGACTGATAAAAGTAAAGCATTTGAGTCGGCCATTCCTATATCTTCAGAAGAATGTGCTATCAATCGTCGAGCGATTATTAACGGGTCACACCCAGCCTGAATTAGCCTTTCAGCATAAAAAAGTGCGGCATCTGTGTCTGAACCTCTAATACTTTTACAAAATGCAGACAATAAATCGTAGTGCATTTGAACATCAACTGATAGTGGTTTTCTGTCCAAACATTCAGCAATGACATTTTCATCAATAATGATTTTTTTATTTTTGGTTATAGGTGTTGTGTTGGCTGCAAGTTCTAGTGCATTTAAAGCAGTTCGAGCATCTCCACCACAAACATCACTCAAAAAATCTAATGCCTTATCAGTTATTTGTATTGGAAGGTTACCAAGGCCATTTTCCTTATCTTTTATTGCCCGCATAATTGTTGTTTTTATTTCATCTTTATCCAGCGGTTTTAATTCAAAAATTCTGCACCGAGAGACTATCGCTCTTGTCATAGAAGTATATGGGTTTTCGGTTGTCGAACCTATAAAAAAAATGTTCCCTTTTTCAATAGCTTCCAAAACACAATCGCTTTGACTTTTACTCCAACGATGACATTCATCAAGTAACAAGTAAGTATCTTTGCCAAGTAAAATTTTTTCTCTTTTTGCTTTTTCAATAACCGCTTTTGCTTCTGCCACTCCTGAAGCGACTGCATTAAGTTTTTCAATGTTTGCGTTTAATGAATCTGCGATAATGTATGCAAGTGTAGTTTTTCCTGTACCAGGAGGGCCATAAAAAATCATACTGCCAACATTCCCATATTCTATGGCTCGTCGCAAAATTTTTCCTTTGCCCACTATATGTTCTTGCCCCACAAAATTATTTAAGGTTTTAGGCCTCATTCTCTCGGCAAGGGGTATTCTTATATCACTCATAGTTTAATTATATCATAGCAAGTTAAATTTTACAACTATTTAATTGATAAAATTAAATATACACTCAAAAATACATTTTGTTCAGTAAAATAAAGATAAATAGGCATTTTTTTGATTAAAAATATTTTTTTTAAAAAAATTTGTTCTATGCCTTTAAAATAAAGCAATTCGAGTTATTTTTGAGTTCTTTTGAAGATATCGAAAATTTATTAAAAAATTTTATTTTGTTTATTTGCAAATATTGCTCACCTTCTCCTCGTTCGATATTAATTTTTTGCCAATATGTTCCATTAAATATTTGCAAATATTGAAGATTATATGTTCCAGAAAAAATATAGTTATCTTTTGACTTAACCACAAACTTTTCTTTCAATAAGCCATATTCGATTTCGCTCGTTTTGTCGTGTTTGCCATTTATCCAAGACAAATATATTTTTTCCGGCAAAGTTTGATTTAACAATCGTTGTTCAACTTTGTCATAGCTTTTAATTCTAATATTAAAAATTTGATTAATTTGTCTGTCCGCTTCTTTCATAAATAGCTCAATTTCGCCCTGACCACATAAACTAAACGGTTCTTCTCCCAAATTAAAAAAATGAACTTTTTTTTGTTTTGGTTTCAAGATTATATCACAAGTAACATTTATACAAGCGTGAGTGCTGTTTTCGACTCCGTCAATACCAGAAAAGACAAACTTTGACCTATGACAAGAATAATTAAAGAAGTGCTTTTCACCAGAAAACAAATCAGTAATTTCAATATGTTTAGATTTGTTATAGAATATGAAATATCCATTTTTTAAAGGTATGTTTAAACAAAATCTTATTGTTTTAGTCGCATCAGAGCTGTTTAAACATTCAAAATAAAAATTTCTTCCATTCATAATAAACTCTTTAACATAGTAATTAACATCGTTAGAATTTCCTGATGTTTGAAGATAAAAGTTATGAAAACATAAATTTTGCCTTATTCCGTCAATTTCCACATAAGTCTCCTCGGCTTTTAAATGATAGCCAGAGTTTGACTTATAATTAATATTTAGCTTGTTGACTTCAGTGTTATTTCTTATTACTAAGGCGCCCAGCTCTTTTTCTGCCTTCTTGTTCTCTTCACTTAAAATTAAGTTAAAATCACAAACAGACTTTGCCCTTTTAAAACATTTAAAGAGCGGTCGACTTAATGTCTTTTCAAATTTAAAAATTGGTAAAGATGGGTCAACTCCCAATTTAATCAGACTGTCAAAATCTATATTTTCACTATATAGTATAGGAGCGTGAAATCTTACTCTATTTAAAATCAAGTTTGTCATATTAAAAATATAATCTTTTCTTTTCATATTATATTTTTTAACAAAAAAATAAAAAAGCAAACATTTAAGTTTGCTTTACTAGTTAAACATAAGCCGAGTTCTGTATTATGTGGTCATCTATCTAGGCCTAATGTCGCCAATAGGCTCAAGCGTTGTTTTTGGAAGGCGTGAAAGACGGCACATAGCCTTCACTTAAACTTGCATCGAGTGGGGTTTACAGTGACGAAAGATGTTACCACCTTTCCGGTGAGCTCTTACCTCACCTTTCCATCCTTACCCTTTCGGGCGGTTTATTTCTGTTGCACTTTCCTTAGAGTCGCCTCCACCGGCTGTTAGCACGGCACCCTGTCTTTTGATGCCCGGACTTTCCTCATTTTGCATTTCAGCAAACTGCGACCACAAGTTTAACTAGCATAGATATTTTATCAAAAAAACAAACAAAAGTCAAGTTAACTTACAGTAAACAAAAGTTTTGGTGGCATATTCTTTTTGTCTGATGCGAATCCTTGTATTTCACCGTCTTGTGATATTTTAAGTGCAACTCCGTATTTTGCCAATGCTATGGCGGCTGCTCTCCTACCGCCACCGCTTATAGAACCTGCTTCAATTTTTAAAATAGCTCCTGCGGCGATAATTGTACCATCATAATCTATAATCGTTGCACCGTCCATTGATAGAATGTCTTCTCGCATTTGTCTGTTAAGGTCTTGGAATTTTTTTCCTTGTATTATCTGTTTTAAACAAATAGACTTAAAACAACAATTCTTTGCTAAAAAGGTTTCATAATCATCGGCATAATAATTTTTAATGTCTTGTGACTGATTCAAATTATACAATTTGTCTGCCTCTTCAAGTTGCTGTTGCTTTTTTGTATTATAATAATTTTCGTGAAGAATATCCCTAGCATCTATATGAGTCAATGCCAAATTAGCCATATCTCGTTTTAAATAAACGATAATTCCGCCAGAATATCTAAACGAACAATCGAGCGCCGTTAAATAAACAGCTCTTCTAACTTCTTTTACAGAATGAGTTGACCTGTAGGATAAAAGCTGTACGACTTCTTCGTGACTGTAAATATTCCATTTACCGCGCCTTTTAGAAAACATCAATGATTTGTTTTTAAAAATCAACATATCGCCCGTTTCAGTTAGCACTACCCCTATTTTTCTATCTCCGCAATACTTGGCAATATACGCATCATCATTCGGTGCAGTTGTAACATAACTTTTTATTTTGTTTAAGGCAACATAACCAATCAAGTAGCCCTCTCTATTAAATTCTATGAAAGAATTTTTGCCATCAGAAAGCAACGCAAAAAAGTCTGTTGCAACTATGTTTGAATAATGCAAATTTCTAT
>CALWII010000030.1 GCA_944380695.1 uncultured Clostridia bacterium
TCGCGAGGGCACTGTGGCATCAACAATGGAAGGACAAATTCCAGAAGAAATAAAAAAAATAAGAGTTAACAAACTTTTGGCACTTGAAAAGAAAATACAGAAAGAGGAATTAAAATAATGGAAGACATTGCAAATATGACTCAACCCAAGGGGATGATGGCACAATATCATTCGCTCAAAACTCAAAACCCAGACTGCATACTTTTTTTTCGTCTTGGTGATTTTTATGAAATGTTTTTGGACGATGCTGTTGAAGCGAGTAAATTGCTTGATTTAACTTTAACGCAACGGGCGGGGAATGTTATGTGCGGAGTTCCAGCACATTCAGCACAAGGATATATAGCTAAACTTGTGTCACAAGGAAAAAAAGTCGCAATATGCGAACAAGCAAGACAGAACCCAGGTGACAAGGGAATGATGAGCAGATTTATCACTCGAGTTGTAACTGCGGGGACGGTTACAGATGATGAAATGCTAGAAAGTGCAAAAAATAACTTTATAATGTGCATTGCTAAAGAAAATGAAAATGTTGGGGTTGCATACGCAGATATAACAACAGGTCTTTTCGAGGCTGAATTTTTTAATGAAAACATATTGAGTATGTTAACTGATATATTGACAAGAGTAAATCCAAGTGAAATTTTAGTTAATGACGAAGCAAATGATATTTATAAATCATTGCCGATTCAAAATTCAGGGTTTCTCCCAAAAGCACAAATTTATTATGATTGGGCATTTCGCTTTGAAAGAGCAAACAATAATTTAAAAAAACAACTAGGGGAGAATTACTTAAAAGTTTACGAACTTGACAGCAAGCGAGAAACGGCGATAGCTTGCGGAGTACTTATCGAATACTTGAACGAAACTCAAAAAAGAAAAATTGACAGCATAAAAAAACTTATATTAGTAAAAAATGCTGACTATATGCAGATTGATACAACTGCAAGAAGAAACCTCGAACTTGTTGAAACAATTCGTGACAGAAAAAGATATGGCTCATTGCTTTGGCTTTTGGATAAAACAAAAACAAGTATGGGCGCCAGAAAATTTAGATATATCTTTGACCACCCGTTTCAATCCGTTGAAAAAATTAATTCAAGATTGGACAAAGTTGAAGAACTCGTAAATAACAATGTTTTGAGAGATCAAATAGGTTCCGTTTTGTCAAATTTTGGTGATATCGAAAGACTTGCAGGCAAAATCGCCTACGGCTCTGTTACTCCAAAGGATTTATTATCTTTAAGGAACTCTCTTCGTGGTCTTCCTAAATTAAAAACAGTTTTATCTCAAACATCAAAATTATTAGATGAAGAAAACAGGATAGACGATTTTGTTGAGTTATGTGATTTGCTTACAAGTGCTATAAACGATGACGCACCATTTCTTACTAAACAGGGGGGCTACATAAAAACTGGCTTTAATGTTGAATTAGATAATTTAAGAAAAATGAAAGAAGATGGGAAAAGTTGGGTGGACAAGCTTGAAGAAGAAGAACGACAAAAAACCGGTATTAAAAGCTTAAAAATTGTCTTGACTCGAGTTTACGGATACTGTATAGAAATAAATAAAAGAGAAATAGATCGGGTTCCTTTTACCTACAAAAGAAAACAAACTGTAGCAAACAACGAAAGGTTTGTCACCGAGGACCTAAAACTTTTAGAAAATCAAATCAACAGCGCTGACGAAAAAGCAATCAAGTTAGAAGAAATAATATTCGAAAAATTGATTGAGCACTTAAAAAATTTAGTCGAACCTCTTATGAAAACAGCTGATGCTATAAGCGATATAGATGCGGTATTTTCACTTTCACAAACAGCTTCGTTGAACAATTACACAAGACCAAAAATTTTAGATAAGGGCAATCAAATACATATTGAAGATGGGAGACACCCGGTTGTCGAAGCATTTTTGAAAGACAACACATTTATCGCAAATGACACGAAATTAAACTCTAATGACAACCAAATAATGATTATAACGGGTCCAAATATGGCAGGTAAAAGCACATATATGCGTCAAGTGGCATTAATCACTTTTATGGCTCATATAGGAAGTTTTGTTCCTGCTCGAAATGCTGAAATCTCTATCACAGACAGAATTTTCACTAGGGTTGGGGCTAGTGATGACCTTGCCTTTGGTCAAAGCACATTTATGGTTGAAATGAGCGAGGTAGCAACAATTCTTGCGAATGCTACTTCTGACAGTTTAATCATACTTGATGAAATAGGCCGGGGAACATCAACATTCGACGGGCTGTCAATAGCGTGGAGCGTTGTGGAACATCTTTCAAAGAATTTGCCCGCTAAAACTTTGTTTGCTACGCACTATCACGAATTAACAACACTTGAAGGTCAACTTAAAGGAGTTAAGAATTATAAAATATTAGTAAAAGAAACCGGAGAAGATGTTTTGTTTTTAAGAAAAATAGTAAGAGGTGGAGCAAACAAAAGTTTTGGAATTGAAGTGGCAAGAATGGCTGGCCTACCATACAGCGTTTTAAAACGAGCAAAACAGATTTCTAACAGTTTGGAGCAACAAAATATAAAATTTGATTTAGAAGTAATGAATCAAAAACAGGAAATAAAAACCGATAACAAGGTGAAAGATGAAATCTACAATATAATAAAGGATTTGGATACAAATCAACTTACACCTATGCACGCCTTTAACATTTTAGTTGATTTGGCAGAAAAGATTAAGGAGGAAAAATGAAAATAAAACTGTTAGACAGTAGTATTTTTAACAGAATAGCTGCAGGTGAAGTTGTTGAAAGACCTGCTTCAATTGTTAAAGAGCTTGTCGAAAACAGTATTGATGCCGGAGCTACTGTCATTAGCATTGAAATCGAAGAAGGGGGCAAAAAGAAAATTACCGTTTCAGATAATGGCCACGGAATTGAAAAAGATGACTTGGAAACAGCTTTTATGCCTCACGCTACGAGCAAGATAAAAACCATTGAAGATCTCGACACAATAAATACGCTCGGTTTTAGGGGCGAGGCACTAGCGTCGATAGCATCTGTTTGCCATATTTACGCATCTTCAAAAACTGAAGATGGTGATTATGGTTACAGCATAAGAATAGATGGAGGTTTGTTTAGTGAAATAAAACCTGTTGCAAGAAACAAGGGAACGACCATAGAAGCTAGTGACCTCTTTTATAATGCACCTGTTAGAGAAAAATTTATGAGAAAAGCAAAACGAGAAGAATCAGAAATAACAAACCTCGTTGAAAAATTTATGCTTGCTCATCCAGAGATTTCTTTTCTTTATATCGCAGATGGCAAAAAGATTTACAACACAATATCTACAGAGTTATCTAACATAATTTATACTATATATGGTAAAGAAGTGTTTGATAATCTAATTAAGGTCGACTGCCAAACTGATGGGATTGAAATCACGGGTTTTGTCGTAAGCCCAAAATTTACTCGTTCAAACAGGACATATCAAACCTTATTTGTCAATGGTAGATTCGTCGAAAATTATTTGATTTCATCTGCCGTACAAGGAGCTTTTGAGCCTTTCTTAATGAAAGGAAGATTTCCAGTATATGTTTTGGGTCTGAAAGTCAACCCGCAAATTGTTGATGTTAATGTTCACCCAACAAAAAAAGAAGTCCGTTTTCAAAATCCCAATTTTATATTTTCTTTCGTGCTGGGCGCTATTCAAAAAGCTTTACAAGAACACGATATGATTGCTTCATTTGGGCAATCTAAATTTGATGAAAAGGAATTTTCATCAATTGAATTAAGAGATAGAGAAAACAAACAAGGTTTTTTTGATATTCCATTAGTTAATTTAGAACCGCTCTCAAATACAGAGGGTAAAAGTTATTCAGAAGTTATAAAAAAAGAAAAGGTTGCAAAAGGAAAGTTTGAAAATCAAGAAACAGTCATTCAAACCCCTCAAAAAGATAAAATTGAAATTCCTGATTTTTTCAATATTAAAATAGATGACAATCAACCTGTAAACA